>JBAXQP010000023.1 GCA_037131655.1 bacterium
CTGTTTGCCATTCGCTTAGCTAGTGAAGTACCATTTGGACAGCATAATTTCAGGAGGTTGTTTGATGAGCGTACTATATAAAGGAACGGAAGGGATTCCGGCGGATGCGATCGTTTTATTCGATGGCAAAGACATGAGCAATTGGACCAAACGTAAAGACGGCACTCCGGCAGCGTGGAAGGTCGAAAACGGCTATATGGAAGTTGTTCCCGGCCATGGCGATATTCTTTCGAAAGAACTTTTCAACGATTGTCAGGTTCACGTCGAGTTCTGGCTCCCATTAATGGCCGACTGCAAGGGCCAAGCCCGCTCTAATAGCGGCGTTTACCTGCAAAGTCGCTACGAGGTTCAGGTTCTCGACTCTTATGAGCTAGACAGTGGCTTCGATGACTGCGGCGCAATCTATACTCAGTGGAAGCCCATGGTAAACGCCGGTCGACCACCAGAGGTTTGGCAAACTTACGATATCCTATTCAAAGCTCCCCGCTTCAACGAATTGGGCGTAAAAATTGCCAACGCCCGTCTGTCAGTCTTATTCAACGGCATTTGGATTCATAACGATATCGAAATCCCCCAATTCACCGGCGGCCAATTCGATGAAAACATCAAAGAACCCGGCCCCCTAATGCTCCAAGATCACAACAATTTCGTCCGCTTCCGCAACGTCTGGGCGAGAAAGTTGGAACTGTAAGGATTAGGAAGAGAAGCATGAGGCAAGAAGCAAGAAGCAAGATTTGGGAAACAGAATGGCCGCTGAAAGTAACAACACGGGAATAAAGTCCTACGGGGATCTGAAGGTTTACCGCTCAGCATATGGCTTAGCGATGCAAGTATTTCGCCTGACAAAGAAGTTCCCTAAAGAAGAATTGTATTCTTTGACGGATCAGTTACGTCGAGCATCCCGTTCTATAGCAGCAAATATTGTCGAAGGATGGGCCAAACGACACTATGAAAATATCTTTAAACGTCACCTAATTGACGCCATTGGTTCATGCGATGAAGTAAAGATATGGCTGGACTTCGCTGTTGACTGTGAGTATATCTCTCATGAAGAACGTGATACACTAGCGATAGCATATGGAGAATTAGGCAGAATGCTACACGGTTTGTTTGAGAATTGGACAACATACCCATAGTCATAATGTTGGATGATAATTTAGAGATTGATCCCGAATCTTGCTTCTTGTTTCTTGCTTCTCTTAAAAGATATGTACAAAATCGGTCACCGAGGTGCGCCGCGGGTGACGCCGGCTAATACTATGGGGTCGTTTAAGGCGGCTCTTGAGAATGGTTGCGACTGGGTTGAAAGTGATAGTCGACCGGCAGCCGATGGATTTGTTGTGCTTGCCCATGACGATGTGATTAAAGACCGATTTGACAATATCTTCCGCATCAGCATCACTCCCTCTTCAACCCTTTCAAAGCTGGATTTAGGCAATGGCGAAGGGGTACCAACCCTTGAAGAACTCATCGATTGGGCTATCGGCCGCATCGGAGTAATGAATGATGTGAAAGTCGAAGGCTGCGAAGAACAAATCGGCGCTCAAATGATGAGATTGCCCACTGACCAACGCTGGATTCTAGGCGCTAAAGCCCTCAACATAAAGCGTTTCCGAGAACTATTCCCCGCTCTCTTCCTCTCCCAAACTTTCGGTCATGGTGAAGAAGAACGATTCATCCAATCACTCCCCCATCTCAACACCGAAGCCGTCACCCTCGCCTATCCCCTAATCACCCCCAACCGAGTAAATGAACTCCATCAGCGAAATATCAAAGTAATCGCCTGGACCGTCAACGATCTGACAACCGCCAAGTCATTGGTAGAAATGGGCGTGGATGGAATTATCTCGGACGATCAAAAAATATTGGCAGGTATAGAAGAACACTCTTTATAATTCAATCACCTGACTTCAAAACAGCCAAATGAATTGAAGACGTCTGGGGTACTATGCTATGGTGATGAATTTGGAGTAGGAGATCTGCTGTTGGAAGTTAAGAAGGGCCGCCGATTTACGCTTAAGAATGTGTTTGACTCCCCGATTTTTAACGAGAAGCCTGTTTTGTCGGGGCAGTGGATGGCGGATAATCGCCGTTTGTGCTTTGTTGAGAAATGGCCTAAAAGTAAGTTGAATACCATTTGGGCTTATGACAGCGAAACGCGTGAGAAGACACCACTGCTTGACCCAAGAAAGCTCAAGCTCAAAGGAGATAAAGAGCCTCGACCTTTGCGGGGGCATCGATGGTCGCCCAGCGAGCGGTTGCTTCTATTCCAAGGCGAAAAATCCGGTGTTCAGTTTGTCTATGACATGGAAACCTTCGAACTCATGCGGCTTACTGACAGCCCTTCCGATCAGATGAACATAAAGCTCTCCCCAGATGAGAAATGGCTTGGGTTCGTGCGTAAGAATAACATATGGGTTGTTTCCCTTGAGACCGATACCGAACTGCAACTGACCGCGGGGGCTGGCAAGTGGGTTTATAACGGGCGATTTGGGTGGGTTTATGGCGAAGAGTTAGGCTTACATGACGGATGGAGTTGGTCGCCCGACAGCACGCGCATTGCCTACTTCCAATACGATGAACGTCATGTGTCGGAATTCCCGCTTCCCATGTATGATGACCTCCATACCGAACCGCGCCAAACTCGCTACCCCAAAGCGGGCGATACTAATCCTTATGTCCGTATCGGCATCGTTCCTGTAACTGGTGGAGAAACACGATGGCTTGACCTCGACCCCATCGACCCAGAAACAAAGAAGCCTACGAGAGATTATTATATTGCCCGAATGCAGTGGACACTCGACGGCAAAGGACTACTCATTCAGCGCCTGCCTCGATTGCAGAACCAACTTGAACTCCTCTATGTCGATGCTGAAACGCTTTCGATTCGAACGGTATTAGAAGAGCTTGATGAAGCGTGGGTTGAAAAGGTGCATGATGTTCTTCAAATCGAAGGCACGGACGAATTCCTCTGGCCCTCAGAGCGTGACGGCTGGAGTCATTACTATTTGTATAACCTTTCAGGAGAGTGCCTTAGACAAATCACCAAAGGCTATTGGGATATTTGCGGCATCGCTAAGCTAAATTCAGAAACACGCACTGCCTATTTCACTGCAGCCTTACCCAACCCCGTTGACCGACAGGTTTTCCGTGTAAGTTTAGATGGCGGTGAACCGGAATGCATGACCCAAGAGGAAGGTTCGCACTCGATAACACTCAGCAAAGACTGCTCGCGCTATATTCATTCACATTCGACAATTAATTCCATTTCCCCAACTGTAATCAGGCGCTCAAATGGAGAGGTGATGGATACGCTCGGCGACGCCACTCCCCCTAAGCTGAGAGAGTTCAAACTCGGCAAATGGGAGCTATTCACTTTTACCACTTCCGATGGCGAGAAACTGTGGGCGAAAATGCTCAAACCGCAAAACTTCGATCCAACGCGAAAATATCCGGTGCTCATGTATACCTATGGGGGGCCTGGTTCACAGGTCGTAATGAATTCATGGGGCGGCGGGCGTGGGTTCTGGAGCCACATGCTGGCGCAGGATGGCAATATTTTATTCATGACCGATAACCGCGGGACGGGTTCGCGCGGTCGCGATTTTAAGAAGCAAACCTATTTAAACCTAGGCAAATGGGAAGTAAATGACCAGATCGAAGGCGCGAAATATCTGGCGAGCCTGCCCTATGTAAACCCAAAACGCATCGGTATCTGGGGTTGGAGCTATGGCGGCTACATGACCTGCCTGTGCATGCTCAAAGGCGCGGATGTGTTCAAAGCGGGAATTGCCGTCGCCCCTGTAACCGATTGGGCGCTCTATGACACAATTTATACTGAACGCTATATGCGCAGGCCAATCGATAATCCCGAAGGCTACAAAGAAAGCGCTCCCGTCAACTTTGCGGACAAGCTCAAAGGCAAACTGATGATCGTTCACGGCACCAACGATGATAACGTCCATTTCCAAAACGCCGCTCGGCTTGCCACTGCGCTTCAGGATGCGAACAAGCCCTTTGAAATCATGCTCTATCCAGGAAAAGACCACGGAATTGGCGGCCGTGCCAAACACCTCTTCACTATGATGACCGGGTTCATTAAGAGGAATTTATAATGATCCCTGGGTTCTTGGTAGCTTTTTTGTTTTTTCCGGGGGTGATTGTGCATGAGATGGCGCACCTGCTTTTCTGCAGGCTTCTCGGCGTGGAGGTAATGAAGGTATGCTACTTCCGCATGGGCAATCCTCCCGGTTACGTAATCCATGAGCAACCTGAGAATGCCTGGCAACAGATGCTGATTGGGATCGGGCCTTTCCTGGTGAATTCAATTCTGGGAGGGCTACTGGCGGGCGCTTTTATCCAACAAGCGTTCAGCAATGAGCTAAACTGGCCGGCAATCGTTTACACATGGCTTGGGATTTCAATTGCCATGCACGCTTTTCCAAGCATGGGGGATGCGAAAACTATTTGGCATAGAAATTGGTCAAAAAGTTCGCCAATTCTTACGCGTATTATCGGGGCGCCATTAGCAGCAATCATTTATCTTGGCGCCCTAGGGTCGGTAATCTGGCTTGATGTCGCCTACGCCTTTGGGTTAGCTTACTTAGTCTCTAAGTGGATCTTACCGGCTTTTGGACAGTATTAATATTAGGAGATAGGATGAATACGAACTTACTCTCGAGGAAGATAACGCCTGATGCGGAAGCTTTTATGGATTGCATCAATCGCAAAGGCACGCCTAAGCGTGTGCATTACTGCGAACTGTTTTTGGATACGGAAATTGAAGACCAACTATGCAGCCTTTATGGGCTTCTCGATGGGATTTCACCGGATGACCCCTTATTCGGAGTAAAGCGAAATGTAGCGGTTCAGCGGTTTATGGGTTATGACTATGTGCGCCACGGATTAGACGAATTCCGCTTCCCTCTTAATTGGCTTCCTATAGAAGACACTGCCGACATGAAACATGAAGGCGGACGCACTTATATGGACGAGCACAAAGGGCCAATCACCAACTGGGAGGAGTTCGAAAAGTACCCATGGCCTGATCCAAAAAAAGCTTCTTTGGCTGGCTTGGAATATCTGCAGAAGAACTTGCCGGATGATATGTGCATCATTGGGAGCGGGGGCTTCGGTCACTTCTGCGAGTTGTTAAGCTGGCTACTTGGCTATGAAACGCTTTGTTATGCCCTTTATGATGAACGAGATTTGGTAAAGGCGATAAGTGACAGACTTATACAAACCTATATCGAAGCAATAAAACTCTTCCTGCAATTCGACCGAGTTAAGGTCACTTGGGGAAGTGACGATATGGGCTTTAGAAGCGGCACTCTTATTAGCCCCGACGACCTGCGCGAATTCGTGCTGCCAGGACACAAACTAATGGCTGAAATGTCTCATGCGGCGGACAGGCCTTATTTCCTGCATTCCTGCGGTAATCTGGAAAGCATTATGCCCGACCTGCTGGATGACGTTAAAATCGATGCCAGACATTCGTTCGAAGACACAATCGATACAGTAATTGACGTGAAGAAGCAGCATGGTGATAGGTTGACCATCTTAGGCGGGATTGACGTTGATTTCCTCTGCAGGGCGGATGAGCAACAGCTTCGAAAACGGGTTAGAGAAACGCTTGAAGCGTGCCACCCCGGCGGCGGTTTCTGTTTGGGCTCCGGCAATAGTGTAACCAATTATGTGCCTATTGAGAATTACCTCATCATGATGGATGAAGGGCGAAATTTCGTTCCTTAAGAAAAATTTAAACGACAAGCAGGATATTGCCTGCCGAACGTTGAATATGAATATAAGTTATACAAGAGGGTATTTTGATGCTGTCAAAGGTTCGCTCGGCTGCGTTGCTTGGAATCGACGCTTATGAAGTAACGGTTGAAGTCGATATTCACGGTGGTGTGCCTGGTTTTATCATCGTAGGGCTTCCTGATGCGGCGGTACAGGAAAGCCGCGAGCGGGTTCGAGCAGCGATGAAGAATGTCGGACTTCTCTTCCCTTATCAAAAGCTTACGCTCAATCTCGCCCCCGCTGACATTCGCAAGGAAGGGCCTGCTTTCGATTTACCGATTGCAGTTGGGTTGCTGGCTGCAAGTGAACAGATTGGGTTCGATCAACTCGATGATACACTGGTTATCGGCGAATTGGCGTTGGATGGAGCTATCCGCAGCATTAACGGCGCGCTCTCAATTGCTCTTTTTGCCCGTGAAGCGGGCATACATAATTTAATTCTTCCCATTCAAAATGCAACCGAGGCCGCCGTTGTACAAGGGTTGAACGTCTACCCTGTCTCTAGTTTGACCGAAGTGGTTACGTTCTTCCAAGACCCGACTTCTCTGGAACCCTTAAAGTGTGATATTGAAGCTATTCTCCAACAGGAAACGCCTTATGATATTGATTTAAGCGATATTAAAGGACAAGAACATGCTCGAAGGGCACTTGAGATTGCGGCGGCGGGTAATCATAATATCATCTTAATCGGCCCTCCAGGAAGCGGTAAGACGATGCTTGCGCGTCGCATACCCACTATAATGCCCCCGCTTGGGATAGAAGAGGCCATTGCCTCCACCCGCATTTACAGCACGGCGGGAATGGTTGATTCTCGCAGTGGGTTAATTACCCACCGGCCTTTCCGTTCGCCTCATCACACAAGTTCCTATGCGGCATTAGTAGGGGGCGGGAATATTCCGAAGCCTGGTGAGATTAGTTTGGCTCATCATGGGGTGTTGTTTTTAGATGAACTGCCTGAGTTTCGGCGCGAAGTACTTGAGTCGCTAAGGCAACCGCTTGAGGACGGGGTGATTACCATCAGCCGTGTTCATGCTTCTATTGAATATCCGGCAACCTTCCTGCTAGTTGCGGGAATGAACCCCTGCCCTTGCGGTTATCATGGAGATACGTTCAAGGCTTGTTCCTGCAACCCAGCGCTTATCAAAAAATACATTCAACGAATCTCAGGCCCACTGCTCGACCGAATTGATATCCATATCGAAGTTCCACGCCTTAAACAGGAAGAACTTATTAACATGAAGCCTGGCGAACCTTCGAAGGTAACCAGAGATAGGGTCGTTAAGGCTCGTGAGCTTCAGAACAAACGCTTTGCCAATACAAAAATCTTTGCAAACGCCCAGATGACACCAAAGCATCTACGCGAATTCTGTGTGATGGATGACTCGACGCGAGATTTCATGCGGCAAGCATGTGGGACGCTTGGTCTATCTGCCCGTGCCTTTGACCGTGTATTGAAGCTCTCAAGAACCATTGCCGATTTAGAGGGACAGGAACGAATCAACGTCAACCATGCCGCCGAGTCCATTCAATACCGCAGCCTCGACCGAAAAATTTGGGGCTAACCCGGAGCGGAGGAACGAAAGCAATGCCAACCAACGTTCGCGAAGAATTAGAAACCTTAATTAGAGCGCGTTATCCTATCGTTTATATCCTTTCATGGGAAGAGGCGCGAGTGGAAGAGGCGGTGCAGGTGGTCGCCAATACCCTCGAACGAAAAGTAATCACATGGTCACTCACCCAAGGGATGAATCCACAACCCCCTGGATTCGGCCAAAACCCTCATTTAGTGCCTGAATTAGAGGTATTAACCCAGATCAACTCAGGCCCTGACCAATGTATTTATCTCATCAAGGATTATCACCCCTATATGAGCGATTACCGAGTAATTCGAGTGCTGCGCGATTTGGCTGAGAAGTTGCGGCCAAGGAAGCAAACCATTTTAATCGTCTCTCCCCTTCTCAAACTTCCTCCTGAGCTAGAGAAGGAAATTACCGTACTTGATTTCGGCCTTCCGACGGCTGAAGAAATCGAGCAGAAACTCAACGATGTAATAATGGCTGTGCGTGAAAACCCTCAGCTTGACGTCAATTTAGCGCCTGAAGCGCGCGAGGCGATTATTCATGCCGCTCAGGGGCTAACTTTGGAGGAGATTGAAAGCGTATTCGCTAGGTCGCTGGTTCGGCGGCGCATGCTCGATGTTTCGGAGATTTTGGTTGAAAAGCAGCAGATAATTCGAAAATCGGGCATTCTTGAATACTCACCACCAGAAGTAACGATGGCCGATGTGGGTGGGCTTGATCTTATGAAGGAATGGCTGAGACAAAGGCGTACTGCTTTCACTCAAAAGGCGCGTGCGTTCGGATTGCCAAGCCCTAAAGGAGTGCTCCTAATTGGCGTGCAAGGTGGCGGCAAAAGCCTTTCGGCCAAGGCAGTTGCTGCCTTATGGAACTTACCTCTATTAAGAATGGATATGGGCAAAGTGTTCAGCGGCATTGTTGGCTCCTCAGAAGAAAATATGCGCAAGGCATTGAGCGTTGCCGAATCGGTTTCGCCCTGTGTTTTGTGGATTGATGAACTCGAAAAGGGGTTGGCGGGAGTTCAAAGTTCATCTTTCTCTGATGCCGGCACAACGGCCAGAGTTTTCGCCACATTCTTAACCTGGATGCAGGAGAAATCTGCTCCGGTTTTCTTAGTCGCAACCGCAAATGATGTATCGATGCTCCCACCGGAACTGATGCGTAAAGGGCGATTTGACGAGATTTTCTTTATTGACCTTCCGCATAAGACCGATCGACAAGACATTATCTCGATCCACATCAAAAAGCGCAAACGTGATCCAGCTAAATTTGATTTAGTCAAAGTTGCAGTAGACACAGAAGGTTTTTCTGGAGCTGAAATCGAACAAGTGATCGTCGGCGCTCTGTTCACTGCTTTCGACGCGAATCGCGAACTTACTACAGATGACCTAGTCGCTGAAGCTAAAGCGGTCGTTCCTCTTTCAAAGATGATGAAGGAAGACATTGATGAGCTAAGAGACTGGGCTCATCTCAGAGCTCGTCCCGCCTCTAAATCTGAAGAGTGAAAGAAGTCTAAATCCAAATAGTAAAAAGGACGCGACTTAGTGTTTGCGCGTCCTTAATTTCTTTTTGCCAGTTAGACCATATTTCAGGCCTATTTTGAACTGGTACGGTAGTAAAACGCTACCTGTTTTTTTCTGCCTTAACGGACCCAACTAAACCCATCGGCATCACCCTTCCTAAAGGCAAGTTTCCTTACTGAAAAGGTCACCTCATTAAGTGAGTTCGTACTATTATATTATATCCCTGTTTTCTCAAATTCGTTAGCTGATTTTTTAAAAATATTGCTTTTTTTTAAAAAATCTAAGAAAGATACCGGTTTTGAACTTAACCCGTATCGTTACTTATTGCCAGGGGAGGGGGTTGTCTCTTTTCGATGCTTTGAAAGCAGCCACACGATCCAGCGTTCGGCTTGCCGGCTTAATTTTGTACCAAAAAATTCGTGAGAGTGGATTGGTCGAACCCAGATAGTATACATACCCATCCGGTTGCCACCCCACACATCCGTAAACATCTGGTCGCCAATCATCGCCATCTCTTCCGGTTTCACTCCAACCAACTTCAGCGCTGATCTTAAAATTCCACGTCGGGGTTTCATCGGACCTTTCACATATGGAATAGCCAATTGCTGTGATAGATGAGCAAGACGTTTTTTTCGGCGTGAATTTGAGATAATGCACATCTTTAGCCCCGACTCCTTGACCTGTTGAAGCCACTCCTCGACGCCGTTTCCCAACTCATAGCTCTTCCAAGGTGTTAAAGTATTATCGAGATCGATGCCAATCGCTAACAAGCCCAAACTTTTTAAATGTTCAGGGGATAGATCAACAACGCTATCAGCGAGCTCACGTGGACAAAAACGTCGAAGCCACCGAGGAATATCTTCTCGATTAAATATCTCAACCACTAAGTGGGACCTCCGGAATTGCGATTTTCCTGTTTACGCATCAATCGTACATCATGAATCGCTCGATTATGTTCTTGAAGGCTCGAACTAAATATATGATGACCATCCGGCATCGCGACGTAGTATAAATATGCCGTTTTGGTCGGTTTTAGCGTGGCTTCTATACATTTAATACCGGGGTTGGCAATCGGGCCTGGCGGTAATCCCTTATAAAGGTAGGTGTTATAAGGCGAATCGACTCGCAGGTCGCTAAAGAACAAAACCGGCTTCCAACCCTCTCCCAACATATATTGCACGGTCGCATCTATGTCCAGTTTCATATTTATTTTCAGCCGGTTGAAAATTACCGATGCAATCAGCGGTCGATCTTCTTCAAACCTCGCTTCACGCTCAACCATCGATGCGATCGTTAAAACCTCATGAAATGAACGTTTTGTCCGGTTTAATTCCGGCGCCATCTTCATATAAACCTTTTCGGTTTGCTCCAGCATCATCTTCATCGCAGCGCGAGCGCCAATTCCTGGGGTCATTCGATAGGTATCGGGAAATAAATAGCCCTCAACCGAGTTGGATGGCAGTGGAATTTTAATCTCTTTGCTGAAAATTTTCGGATTGACTGCCAACTTGAGAAACTCATCCTCGTTGCATATCTTATGATGGGCAAGGCGTTTAGCAATCTGAGTATATCTATATCCCTCAGGAATAACGACCCAGTTATGGGTGATTTGATGTTTAGCAATCGCTTCTGCAATTTGCGGTGTACTCTGGCTAGGGCTGAATTCATAGACGCCAACCCAAATTTTACGATCCCAACCCTTCCAACGCATATAAAACTTAAAGGCGCCCTCATTTCGAATAAGGCCTTTTGCTTTAAGTTCTGATGCTATTTCGCTCAAAGCTGTCTTTGGTTCAATGGAAATCTTGGTTGGAAGAAAAATTATGCTTACTGGTTTAAGGCGAACAACCAAACTCCAATACCATATCAAAAAGCTCAATCCCGCTATTAGAACGATTCCTAGTACGGTAATTGTAAACTTTCCTGATTTTGAATTGAGAAATTTATTGGTCTTGATCGCCATTGGACGCCTTCAGTTGCATATATGCTTCAAGAATAAGGGCAGCCGCTGCAGCATCAATACGTTGACGCCGAGCCTTGGGAGAATAGCCTAGCTGCTGCAGGTCGGATTGGGCTTGCCAACTTGTCAAACGCTCATCTACTGTTTCTATTGGGACGGTCAATCGCCCGCGAAGATCTTCGATAAATGATAACGTCTTTCGAGCCTGCTCGCCTTCCTCACCGCTCATCAAGAAAGGAATGCCGACAATCACCATATCAGGCATCTCATCACGACATGCGGCCTCGATAACCTTGATATCACGCTCATCGTCACCGGTCCGCTGAATTACTTTTAATGGAAACGCAAGTCCCACTTCAGTTTCGGCAGTAGCTAGCCCTACTCGCCGATCACCTACATCAAGTCCTACAAGCCGCATGCGCACAGTATATCCGAGGAGAGTTCATGCATTCAATAGAGCAGCAAAATACTGAAAGACCAAAAAGCGGTTTGGATCGGCGGTTCTTTATGATTTGGGAACAACTTTCACTCGATTGCCTTCTAGCTTCAGACGGCCTTGAGCAAAAAGGGAGATCGCTTCCACATAGGCTTTGTGCTCATATGGAAGTACGCGAGCGCCAAGTGTACCCGGCATATCATTCTCCTCGACCATTACCGACGTTTGAAGGATAATTGCGCCGTGGTCGTATCGGTCATCCACAAAATGCACAGTGCAGCCGGATACTTTCATTCCGCTCTCAATCACCGCTTGGTGAACATGTTCACCGTACATACCTTTCCCGCCAAAGAGCGGCAATAAGGCCGGATGAATATTCATGATATGACCTTCATATGCATGAACCACAGTAGATGGCAACAATCGCATATACCCTGCCAGACATAAAAGATCGACATCATAGAGTTTGAGGGCATCTAGAAGCGCATCCCCGTAGACTTCGCTGTCGGCATAGCCTTTCGGGTTGATTATAGTTGTTGGAATTCCCTGCTCTACTGCTTTCTCAATCGCAGGAGCATCCCCACGAGTTCCAATCACAACCACAACTTCGCCATCTATGCGCTCATCACTGCAGCCATCGATTATCGCCTGCATATTGCTGCCCCGACCATGAGCTCCTACCATGATGCCTATTCGTATCATTGGCCCTCACCAACAACCCAAATTGCGCTGGCCGATGCCAATTCGCGTGTATGAGTGATGCTTAAAAGTATTTTTCCGCCCTCTGCCGCTTCGAGAGCGCGATCTGATAACCATACCATTGGCTTACCGTTCTCGTCCGGCAAAATCTCAACATCGAGCCAACCTAATGACTTGCCAAGAGCCTTTGCGATTGCTTCTTTAGCGGCAAACCGGCCGGCTGTTCTTTCAGCGGATGCCTTTCCCTGCAAACAATAACCCTGTTCAGCGGGTGTGAGAATTCGCTCGGCAAAACGCGAACCCTTCTTCAGCGAACAGCGAATGCGCTCGATTTCGATCATATCAAAGCCCATACCTCGTATCACTTGCATCTCCTAATCCGCAGGCTTATGGCTGAATGTTAGAGTGAGCAACTTGCGGTACGTTTTCACCTTCACCCAACCATTGACAGGTTCAGAAATAATCACTCCAGGCCCAGCGCTCCACTTTTTACCGGGTAAAAAAAGATAAACCGGCGCTTTGTGTGCTAGAACAGGCAGCTTCACCTTTATATTCTTCTGCTCATCGAGGGCAAATTTCAAACCGTTTAAGAAATCATTCGCCGTAACGCCCCCCGATGCCTTCATCGCGCGAGTTAAAATCTGATTGCCATAGGCCGATTGGGCATAAAGCGCCAACCCCACATATTCGAGCATGGCTGCTTTGTCTTTACCGTTAAGCCGTTCAAGATTTAACCCTCGCTGCCAAATCACCTGCTCGAATGGGTCGATATATTTGGCTTCCCATGCTTTCAGTTGAGGCAATGTCGCGCCGATCGTATCCTCAGTTGTTAACTTGCCGGCTTCCATCCCCTCGATTATCCAGCGGATAAATAGCCTCTCCCCCATCAGGCCGGTCGCCCATCCTTCAGGAGTAGTATATCCCTTTACTTCTGGCAGAATCGCATGGCCATACTCATGCGCCACTTCTCGAACCCATTCGACGGGGTTATTCAAAGTAGACGTTTGATAGATATAAATTAGGCTCAGGCGAGGAGCGGGACCATTGGTATTGCTCGGAGTAAAGTAAAGCTGCTGCCCCCCTGTTTTTGTCCCTCCCCATGAAAGGAAAACGTTTACAAAAGGTGTTTCGACTGTGTGGTTAAGCTTCAACCGGTCATTGCACATTTCGTATAAACGCAATAGCAATCGCGCCACTTGTTGGCATCGCTTAATTTCCGAAGCGGGTTGGCAAAATACGGCAAATCGGGTCTTAAACTGTCCGGGGGCAAGATTAGTTGTGTGGGCAAACCCATATGTCCACCATATATATGTTAACCCTTCCTTTGGGTCCTGGAACTCCACTGGTTGGGGATTCATCTGCGACATTAATTTGAACTGCATTGATGTTAGCGAGCTTGAGAATGTGGAGGTTTGAACTTCCACATCAGGCTTCGCTTCACTCTGAGCTAAACCCGCCACCACAAGCAACACCAATCCAACCAACATCCAGAATCTCAACTTAAAACCTCTTGGAAGTAATAAACTTTTTGAATCGCGAATGGCGAATGTTACTCGATACTTCGGTAGCAACGCTGCAATAGCCCATGTCTTCGGATGTAGGGGCAGGGCTTAGCAATTACTTTAGGAAGTATTTGCCTTTTACCTTTAATGCCCTTCAGCTTCTAAAAAACGCTCGGCGTCGATTGCTGCCTTGCAGCCTGAACCAGCAGCGGTGATGGCTTGACGGTAGACACGGTCGGTCACATCACCCGCAGCGAAAACTCCTGGAACGGTCGTTTTAGTAGTGCCCGGATCGGTGATGATATATCCCATATCATCAATCTCAATCTGCCCTTTGAAGACATCGGAATTCGGGTGATGGCCGACAGCAACAAAGATTCCATCAACAGGACGCTCATGCTCCTCACCAGTCACTACATTTTTAAGCGTCGCCGAAGTGACCTTGCCGGCGGTAGTATCCTTTACCTCTGTGATAACGGAGTTCCAGATGAACTCGACTTTTGGATTCGCCTTCGCTCGGTCCTGCATAATCTTTGAAGCCCGAAGTTGGTCACGGCGATGGACGATGGCTACCTTTGAAGCAAAACGGGTAAGGAACAGACCCTCCTCTAAAGCCGAATCGCCTCCACCAACCACAATGACTTCCCTACCCCTAAAGAATGCCCCATCGCAAGTAGCGCATGAGGAGATGCCGCGCCCTCTTAATGCCTGCTCAGACGGAAGGTCAAGCCATTTCGCTGATGCGCCAGTTGATATAATGACGGTCAGAGCTTGATATTCGTTATCCCCTTGCCATACACGAAACGGCCGAGAGCTGAAATCGACTTTTGTCACTCGATCGCTAACAAACTCAGCTTTAAATCTAACCGCTTGCTCTCGCATTAACAACATCAGATCAGGACCGGTTATTCCCTCTGGATGACCAGGAAAGTTCTCCACCTCAGTGGTGATCATAAGCTGTCCGCCAGGCTCGTACCCTTCAAACACTAACGGCTCCAACAAAGCACGGGCCGTATAAATCGCAGCGGTATACCCTGACGGCCCAGAACCGATAATTATCACATTTCTTACCATATTTACCTCTTTGGCATATGCCTTCCCTGGAGCGTTACGGTGATGTAAATCCTAATAGCGAGAGCGCATTCCCGGCGGCATGATACCTAGTTATACCTCGTGATGAACCAAATAAGAAGGAACGAACAGCGGCGCTAATTATTATCGCGTACATCGCCAAGCCGACGAAGAGAATCACTTAAAGAGGGGTAATGGTGCGGAGCCTGTGGCCGAGATGATTTGAACACTCCGGCAAATATCTCCCAAAGGTTCCAATCAACTACATAAGAAGCATCGAAAACCATTACCCCCGCAGAAGGCCCCATTGCTGCCTGCAAAGCTCGGGTAAGCCCTTGAGGATCGTTCTCGTATAACAGGACATAGACACTCGGGTAAACAAAAGTGCTGTCACCGGAAAGCTGAACCGAGCGTCGAGCCGACGCTTCGACCGTCGCTCCTTCATCAGCATCATAAAGTGGTGCATCTTCTGCGAAGGGGATTTTGTAATAGCAGCCTGTGTAGAGAAAATCGATGTTCCCCGCATACCCCGTAAACCGATAGGTCGAGCTTGCCCATTCATAGGGTGGATCGATTAAATCACTTGCCCAGTTCACTCCAACCTCATGATATGAGTCATACCATGAACCAACATAAACGCCCACCGGCAGGTTAGGCTTTACCAATCTCACAGTGCTCTTTGCCTCCGTCAAGAAATCACGAATAACAGATGCGCGGAACTCCATCCAACGCGAAAATAGACGGCCCGGCTTTATTGATCTTCCCGGCATCGGATCGATTTCCATAATATCCTGAGGCCATGCACCGAGCTTTCCATAACGCATCTCAAATGCCTGTCGCGTGATATCACTGAAGTCTGTATGAATATTGCTATAACGCATACGGTCTAAAACAATGCCGTCGATTGGATAGTTGGCGGTTACCTCTTGAATGAGCGCAAGTTCTCTTGAGCGCACTTCAGGATGAAGTGGATTAACGAAAACCGCAACCCCTTCCGTATCCGAATCAACAATGGGTTTAAAAGTCGGTTTGCCGGTAAAACTCACCTGGGTGTTTATAGTCAAGTTTTTGAAACGCTCCGCCGCAGAACCAACTGCCATGAGAACAAGCCAATCATCCTGCACATCGATCCCTTCAGTAACAAAGTTTCCCCACACAATCCCTGCAACTTGCAAGCTGGGGTTCAGGGCAATGTAGAGGG
>JBAXQP010000024.1 GCA_037131655.1 bacterium
GCGTAGCTCGCTGCGCACTTCGAAGAGCAGTGCAAGGAGATGCGTCAGTGACCTTCATCAGGAATAATGGGGCTTTGCACCTCTCGCTTGGCGGTTGAAACCGCAGTTGATATTGGCGTAGTCCATCTGCGTGGACTCTTGCGGATAGTCCGCGAAGTCGGACTAAGCTTTCAACAGCCGCGAATATATTCGCCAGTCAACCAATCCTATTGGTTTTTAAACATCCTCGAAAGCCTTGCTCCTACATCTGAAGAAATAAGCTTTAATAAAACAGCCCTATTTGCAATCAGGCTTCTTAGGGAAGACTAGTACTCTTGCCTCATAGGGGGCTAGTTCAGGGAGACGTTGTTTCCCGTCGAAAGCGATTGGGGCGCAGGTGATTAGGTCTTTGCCGGTTGTTTGCCATTCTGGGGGCAGGGCCATTGTTATCTGGCATGGTTTATCGCTTGGATTAACTACTACCGTGTAAAGGCAGGTCTTGTCGGTGAATGCCGTTGAATAGACTTTGGAAGGGATACCCTGAATGATCATGCTTACGGGTGTACTTGTCGCATTGAGGATATCGAATTGTCTCAGCTCCTTCACGATCCGCTTCATATGGCCCCATTCACGTTCGAAGTTACCGGTGCGTTTAAGGTCGTTAAACGAATAGAACAGCAGTCCTTTGGCTCCGCTTACCAAGGCCATATAGGCCATGCAGCGCTTTTCCTCAAAGGTTGGCGGTTGGGATTTCAAACTTGGCAGGTAAAGTGATTTATCCTGAGTTTGAACGGCAATCCAAACCGGCTTTCCTGTGGCCACAGCGGCTTTTGTCCAGTCAGCGACTACCGTTAAGGGCAACCCAGGCACCGGGGATGGGTCCGTGCCAAGAACATCGGTTGAATTGACAAACAAATCGAGAGCATCGGGTTGATTGCTGATCGTAAAGCAGGGATGGTTTGGGTCCAATTCCGCTACCCAATTATAGTTGCGCTCCAGCTTTTGCTGAAACTCCATCCCCAGTTCATCATTGACATACCATGCTAAAAGGGCGGGGTGGTTGCGAAACGCGCTGACAACCCCTTTGACGATGGTCTCGGGTGTGTTCCAATCCCCAAGTCGTCTGAACTGAAGCGGAGAGCCTTCGTAGCAATCTTTGATAGAGGCAATAACCATCAGGTTATTCTTTTTCGCTTCATCGAGGTAGGACTGAATCTTGTCCATCCCCTTATAGATAAGACCGTAGCAGACGACGCTGTTGAAGCCGGCATCGGCAATCAATTTCAGTCTCTGCTCAGTTTCACCCGGCTGCCATCCGAATTGGTCGTAAATACCGATTGGGACGAATAGTTTATTATTGACGTACATCAGCCCCTTTTCAAATCGAACTGTTGTAGGATTTATTGAACTAAGTTTAGTAAGAGTAGTTTGGAAACTGGCTTTCTCCTGCCTTGTTTTATCGAGCAATTTAACAGTCATTTTATAGGTATCAGGCGGCAAGTCTTTTGGGAGGATGATTTCACAGAGCGTTTTTTTGGCTGTTGCAGGAATATTGGTTCCAAAGGTTCGACCCGAACTTACCCCCTGAGCGTTGGCTTTTATACTATATTCAGATGGATTAAGCCCTGGGAACAGTTCAATTGAAAGATGCACCTTTTCAGTCTGTGAAGTGAACTGACCGCGGTAGCTAGGGCTTAGAACAAAGACTTTCCAAAGCCGTGATATGGTCTCTTCAACTGAAACATCATCGAACCAGGCAACTCCTGTACTTTTTGCTCTAACGTAGATGACAAAGAGCGCATAAGCGGCATCACTTGGGGCTGTCATCGAGACAGCTTCAAATCGTTGCCAGAGGTTAGTGCCTTTGAAGCCATTTGGATAGAACCCGCCGACATAATTGCCCTTAGAATCTCGCCACTCGAGCGCCAAAGATGCTCCAATTGGATCCGGCCCCTGAACCCCATTTGTTTGAATCCAAGCAGAGATTCGATAAGCATAGCCGGGTTTAACCGGAAATCGTTGGGTGCACGCCTTGCTGATACTCGGGTCGGAATTCATATATTTAAGCGATGTGCTGCCCGAGTGGGCGATAGTATTATCAAGAGACCAGAGGCTAGTGTCGGCGCCCCAACGGGTGTTCTCAAAGCTAGTGAACTCGAACTGAGTGTCATTTAAGATAGTCTGAGCTGATACTGATACGACAATCACGACCAAAAGGCACAAGCAAAAAAGCCTCATTCAATTTCTCCAAAAAAGACTTACTGTGCTCAATTATCGGCATCCAGGTTCAAGGAGTGCAGGAGCTTAAAGCAAATTACATCTTTCCACGCCAGCTTTTTGCAGGTAATTTGAATGAAAACCGAGAAGTATCTTTGGTAATATCTCAATTACGGGAACTAGTTTTGAGTTGTTTACGTCCCAGATAGTAGGAGAATCAAACCGTAACATAAGGGATGATGTATATGCTAAATATCAAACGAGTCTTTAGTTTTGTAGCTGTTTTAGCCCTTGGCGTAATGCTGTCCGCCCAAGGAGTAAATGATAACAAAAGTGCTTTATTGAGCAGTAAAACTTCTGAGGTTCTAAGCCCATTAGATCGACTTGTGACAGTGGATTTGGAACAAGCCGATGTGGTGACAGCGCTTCAGCGTATTTGCAATAAAGTGGGCCTCTATTTCTCAATCGATAGCAATTTAACTGGAAAGGTTACGCTTCAAGTAGAGAAAAAACCATTTTCAGTTGCATTGGAAGCTGTTGTCGCACAGATTAACGCTAAATGGGAAGCTCAGTCTAAACCTGGTGAACCAGAGAGAATAATCTCTATTTCAATCGTGCCCTATAATGGCTTGCGTGGCAAACTAGTTGAAGGCAACCCTGATACTGTTTTCGTGCGAAATTTGCCGGTAGTGGTCGCGAGTAAGCCGGTTGAAGTAACTAGCCCACAACCTGAGGATAATGCGCAGGCGGATCAAGCCAATCTCGCACCTGAATACGATCCCTACTTTGATTACAATCCCTACGGCTTTAATTCCACTTACGGTTATCAGGGAGCTTTTGGACGAAGTCGCAGCGTTCGTTTTCTAATCCCACAGGTTACCTATTGGCCATCCTTTAACAATAATCCCTATGGCTATTGGCCGTAGAGGTTAATTGAAAATAGTAACTGTTGGCAAGCACGATGTCTTAAGCCACTACTCTATAATTAGAGCAGTGGCTTGAATTTGGATTCAAATTAAACGAAGAGGGTAGGTTTCGAACCTAGGAGAGATGCATAGCTTGGGCTGGCTAGATGGAATTCTCTAATTAACCCAAGCTATGCTTTAGAACCTGTATTAGTACTGAATGAGGTTGCTATTTGACCTCAAACTGATAGGTGCGGCTGTCGCCTTCCTTGATAGCCAGCGTCTTTGGTGTCACATCTTTAGGGATCAGGAATAGCATCCGCAAGCGGACCTCGGCAAGCCCTTTGACGTTCTGGGCGAACGTCCGTGTGCCGGTAGCCAAGAAAAGATCCTTATAGGGAAGTTCCTCGCCGTCCGTGGATGTCAGTATTGGCGCGATCGTTTCCCAATTCACGTACTGTTCTGTGGGCGCTTCGTTTTTCATAAGCATTGTGACCAACAGAAAACGTCCCTCTTCCTCTGGAGTATAGTCCCCTGTCGTGCTTGTGGTGTAGTCGCACTTCTCGATGGTTATATCGAAGTTCCCAAACGGATAAGATGTGCCAACTACACTTGGCACTGTCTCAAGCGCAGTAGATCCTGTAGCGTCCGCTGGATCTGCTATTGGCGCAGTTAGCGGAGTCACTTTGTTCTTGATATTGCCACTTAGGTCATAGCGTAAAACCGGTCCATCTCCTTCATCCGAAGGCAATACCATCAGTTTTGGCACTATGCTGTTAGCAGGCACAACTATTGGCGTTATGAGGTTCACCGTCTGCGTGGGCTTCAGGTTCATGGCTACTTGACTATGTTTGGGGTCATCCGCATCACCCCAATCGTTATTGCCCTCACAATTGGTGTTCGTTTTGTCAACAGCGGTGAATCTCAGGGAGTCCCACCTCACATATAGTTCTGTCTTTTGTGGATTCTGGACGGTGAAATGCAATATCAGCAGTTTCTCGTTTGCTTTTGGAACGTATACTTGATTACCTATGACTACTTGGTTAGTAGTAAACTCGGCGCTTTTCAGGCGAAAATAGATGGGGCTACGCTTGGATATAGAGTAGACGGTTCCGAATTCTCCGTTGTCACCTGCAAGCCGTACGGTAGCGGCCTGGGGCTTCTTCGGTTGCGGTTTCACCGGTTTCTTTTTTGCAGCGGCGTTCGCTGTCATGAAGATGCAAAGAATCAGTGTTATCAAGAGAAGTTTTCGCAAGGTACTTTCCTCCAAGTTCGTGTTATCGTGAATTAGAATGAGATTATACCCTTAGGCATGCCCCTCATGAGATTGGTGTTGAAGTTGAAATATCTCTGCGCTAAGGTCAATAAGGGAGGCAATCATAAGGGGGCGTTGATCTCGCGTTGCTCCCTTTTTACAAATAACACCCCTCCGAGCCGATCTCTAGAGGGGTGTTATTTGTACCATATTAGGTTCAAATTCAAACGGAGAAGGTGGGATTCGAACCCACGGAGGCTGACGCCTCACCGCATTTCGAGTGCGGCGCACTAGACCAGCTATGCGACCTCTCCTTGTTACCGAAGCAGTATATTATGGCCGTTGCTTTGAGTGAAACTCAAGGGATGTCTATTAGTCTCTCCCCAGTATCTCCTTAACCTTCTTGTTCGCCTTGAGGTACCAGTCTTCGTAGCAATCTTCTACCCGGCCGGTGAAGTCGGAGACATAGAGGGCTTCACGCATATGTTCGCGGGTGTGTGGATTGCCCATAAAATTGGGAGTGTCGGTGATTTCTTCTTTTATCACATCCAGCGCTAGGTGGTCAGCGTCCATGTTGATTGGCTTGACGGCGCGTTTGACTTGGGTCATCAGCTCGTTGGCGATGACCAGGTGCTCATAGCTCATCATTAGGGTGCAATCGAGAAGTCCCGTGGTGATGAAGTTGCCTCCGGCGGCAGCTCCGACATAGAGGCCCATGGCCAGATCAACGGCTGCGCGAATTCCGGGTTCTCTTGCGCCGGTATTGCCGGGGGAGATGCGTGAAGGAAGTTTGTAAAAATCTGCAAGTTGGACGCTGGCGATGCCCATCATATTGGCTTCCATCGTTCCCATCAAGAACTCGCCGTTTCTCATATCCATTGCGCCGCCAACGGAGCCGTAGATACAGGGTACTCCTGGTTGGGCTAGTTGAGCGAGCATCACACCGGCTAGAATTTCAGCGTTTTGTTGCACTAGTGCGCCGGCAAAGGTGACTGGTCCGGTAGCTCCCATCATCACTTCGGGGGCAAG
The DNA here is from genome assembly GCA_037131655.1 of bacterium. NCBI lineage: Bacteria > bacterium. Next base: position 5,386 of record JBAXQP010000024.1, read on the forward strand.
CATGACATAGCATCCTGGCCCTTTCTCACGGGACATTTTGATAATAAGCTCGACTTCGTCGTTTTGATACTGGAGTGGGCTAATGGGGTTACACCAGCAGAGGTAATGAGTGAAGTAAGATTTTTCAGGTTCCCCGGGCACAGGATCAGGATGGTGTTTCAAATCGAGTTTTGAACGGAAGATTAGATAACAAACGTCGATCCCGAAATTATCGAGCGCTTCGATCATTTTGATTTTGTCGGGGAGGTCCGAATACTCGCAGTCCCGATATGAACCTTTTTCGTATTCGTATATATAATATGGATTTCCGATTAGCGCGAAGTTGACTTCACCCTGTCGGAAGCTTCTTCCATTGAGTGTTAGCTTGTTGCGATCAGGCAGGGTGGAGAGGCATTCATCCAGTAATTCGGGGTGGAAATACACTCGATACCCATCTGTTTTGCACCCTTTGGCTTTGAATAGCTCAATTGCATTATCCGAGTTCCAAAAATGCACTCCCGCTTCGGCTAGCACCTTAAGGGTTGCCTGATGTATCGTCTGAATTTCTTCGTTGCTAAGTATCGTCAGTGGCATTTACTACTTCCTCCTTATAATAAACTACGGCACACAATCCAAGGCTTGAGTGAGGTCTTCTATTATATCCTCAATGTCCTCGAGACCTACTGAAAGGCGAAGGTAGCCTTCGGGGACGCGGCGCTCGGGTTCTTCGTCGTGCCAGATAACCAGGGTTTGGACGTCGCCAAGACTGACCCAGTTCTTGCATATCTTTAAATTCGAGACGAACGCTTTAGCGCCGACAGCCGCTCCATTCAGTATAAATCCTACCATGCCACCGCAACCTTTGGGTAGCTCATGGGCAGCGATGTCGTGATCTGGGTCGGATTTTAGTGCTCCATATCGTACGGAAGTGACCTTGGGATGCTGTGAAAGGAATTCGGATACCGCCAGTGCATTGGCGCAGTGTTGGGCAATTCGCAAGGGAAGAGTTTTCATTCCGCGCATGATAAGGAACGCATTGAACGGGCTGATGATACCTCCGTAGTTGCTTCGGACCTTTTTAATCGCTGTGATGGTCTCCTCATCGGAAATGACCAACCCACCGACCGAATCACCATGACCGCTCAGGAACTTTGTGGCGCTGTGGATGACGACATCGGCTCCAAGTTCAAATGGGCGCAGCAGATAGGGAGTTAGAAACGTATTGTCCACAACTACTTTCGCGTCTGCCTCGTGAGCGATTTCGGCTATGGCTTTAATGTCGGAAATATCGAGAGTAGGGTTGGAAATCGTTTCGACATAGACGACCTGCGTTTCTTCAAGGAGGGCTTCTTTAAGCTGGTTGAGGTCGCGCATATCGATTGGAACAATCTCGATGCCAACGCGGGGCATGCTCTCTTTGAATAGATTAAAGCAAGAGATATAGACATCATAATGGCAAATAAGGCGGTCTCCAGCTTGCAGTAGAGCTAAAAGTGTGTGGCTAATTGCCGCCATCCCCGATGCTGCGGCCATAGCCTTTTCGCCGCCTTCCAGTGCTGCAATTTTTTGCTCTAAACCTGCGATGGTTGGATTATCTTCACGGGTATATTCGCCATGATAGGTTGCTACCTGATAGATGGGAATACCCGACATATCGCTCGGTTCGCCCGCGTGAATAGCTATCGTGCCGAAACCGTGTGTCTTTGACTCCATAAAATGCCCTCCGATATATGCTCTCTATTGTACCGGAGGCGCATGGAATTGAGCATATCTTACATGCTTATAAACGAGACAAGTTCGCTGCACAAAGCGGCGCTCAATGGGTAAACTAACGATTAAGAATGAATAGGCCCGATTAATTTTGGGTCGTCTGAATACGAATGAATACGCAATATGGAGGCGAATAGGATCGGATGAGTATGAAGTACGTTTATATTTTCGAAGAAGGTCAAGCGGATATGAAGGATCTGCTCGGCGGTAAGGGTGCGAACCTCGCTGAGATGACCAATATTGGTTTGCCAGTCCCCCCTGGATTTACAATTACCACAGAAGCTTGCAACAAGTATTATGAGCTAGGTAGCAAAATGCCTGATGGCATGATGGATCAAGTTCGTACGGCGCTTAGCGAAGTTGAAAAGAAGATGGGCAAGAAACTGGGCGACCCAGCGAACCCACTGCTTGTTTCAGTACGTTCAGGCGCAAAGTTTTCGATGCCCGGCATGATGGATACCGTTTTGAACTTGGGTTTGAACGCGGACTCGATCCAGGGCATTATCAAGCAAACCGGCAACGAGCGTTTCGTTTATGATGCTTATCGACGCTTCATCATGATGTTCTCTGACATCGTTCTTGGTGTTAAGAGAATCAATTTTGAGCACATTTTCGACGGCTTCAAGAAGAAGCTCGGCATCACTGAAGATACTCAGCTCGATGCCAAGGCACTAAAGGAAATTGCAAACGAATTCCTGGCATTAGTTAAGAATCAAACAGGCAAGGACTTCCCAAGTGATCCGATGGATCAGCTAACTTTGGCGGTTGAGGCCGTCTTTAGTTCTTGGAACAACGACCGTGCGATGATCTATCGCAACCGCGAAAAGATTTCCCATTCACTTGGCACCGCTGTCAATATCCAGTCAATGGTCTTTGGCAACATGGGCGAAGACTCGGGAACCGGCGTTGCATTCACTCGCGATATGGCAACCGGCGAGAATGTTATGTACGGCGAGTACCTGATGAATGCGCAGGGCGAAGATGTGGTTGCGGGTGTTCGCACCCCCATCGCCATCGTTCAACTTAGCAGAGATAACCCGCCCATCTATAAAGAATTTGATGAAATCGCAACCCGGCTCGAAAAGCATTATCGTGATGCGATGGACATCGAGTTCACCATTGAGAATAACCGATTATTCATTCTCCAATGCCGCGTTGGCAAGCGAACTGCTGCCGCCGCAGTTAAGATTGCAGTCGATATGGCGAATGAAGGTTTGATTTCCAAGGATGAAGCTCTGCTTCGAGTGAAGCCGGGCGATCTCGATCAGCTTCTACACCCACAGATTGACCCCAAGGCGAAAGTCACCGTGTTGGCCAAAGGTCTTGCGGCATCTCCGGGCGCTGCAGTTGGTCAAGTAGTATTCGATTCACATGATGCTGCTATTAAAGGGCTTGAAGGTCCAATCATCTTGGTTCGACCTGAAACCAATCCCGATGATATCCGCGGTATGGTTGCCAGCGTGGGCGTTTTAACTGCCCGCGGAGGTATGACTTCACATGCAGCGGTAGTCGCTCGCGGCTTTGGTACCCCATGCGTTGCAGGTTGCGAAGCGCTTGATATGGACGAAGCTGCTAAAGAGTTCTCAGTTGGCGATTACGTCGTTAAAGAAGGCGATTGGATTTCAATCGATGGTTCAACAGGGCGTGTTATCCTTGGCCAGGCTCCGCTGATTGCCTCGGTCATTACTCCTGAGTTTACCGTACTGTTGGGCTGGGCAGACAAGATCAGACGCTTGGCTGTTCGCACTAACGCCGACAACCCGACCGATGCAGCCAAGGGATTTGAGTTTGGCGCTGAGGGTATTGGCCTTTGCCGAACTGAGCATATGTTCTTCGAGAAAGACCGTCTGCCAATCGTTCAGGATATGATCCTTTCGAAGACCGAAGCCGACCGACGCACCGCTCTTGCGAAGTTGCTGCCGGTTCAGCAGAGTGACTTTGAAGGCATCTTCGAAGCAATGCAAGGCCGACCGGTTACTATCCGCCTCATCGATCCACCGCTGCATGAGTTCTTGCCGCGCTACGAAGAGGTTATGGCGAGAGTAGTCGACCTGAAGGCTCGTGGCGTTGCTCCTGGATGCCCCGCATACGAACTGCTCGAGAAAGAAGAAAATCTTCTTTCCGCAATCGAATCGATGCGCGAAGCAAACCCGATGCTCGGACTTCGCGGCTGCCGCCTTTCGATCATCTTCCCTGAAATCGTTGAGATGCAGGTAAGAGCGATCTTCCAGGCTGCATGTATAATTCAGAAGCGCGGTGATGAAGTTCGACCTGAGATTATGATCCCGTTGGTGGGACATGTCAACGAGCTCAAACTTCTTCGCACCCAGCTTGAAGACGTAGCCAAGACCGTTATGGCGGAGATGGGCGTTAATGTTGATTATAAGTTCGGTACGATGATCGAGATCCCGCGCGCGGCGCTGACCTCCGATCAGATTGCCGAATATGCTGAGTTCTTCAGCTTTGGCACCAACGATCTTACTCAGACTACTTTCGGTTTCAGCCGTGACGATGCGGAGGGCAAGTTCCTCCAAAAGTACGTCGAGATGAATGTCTTGCCCGTCAACCCGTTCGAATCGCTCGACGGCGAAGGCGTTGGCAAGTTGATGAAGATCTGTGTTGATCAAGCCCGCGCTGTCCGCCCCAACATCAAGTTGGGCATCTGCGGTGAGCATGGCGGAGACCCATCGTCCATCGATATCTGTAACGATCTCGGTTTGGACTATGTAAGCTGCTCGCCGTTCCGCGTGCCGATTGCTCGACTAGCTGCTGCACAGGCTACTTTGAAGGATAAAGTAACAGTTGCAGTCGACAAATAGTCTACGCAATCCGATTAGATAACCGATAATAAAGAGTGGAGTTAATAGCTCCACTCTTTTATTTTTGCGGGGACTGCATGGAGGCAGGGGTATGAGAACTGGACGTAGTATCTTAGTGGCGATCGTCGTCATCGCTGGGATTTTAAGCAATATAAATGTGCCTAAGTTTATGAAGAGAACTTCATCTAGCGGGACTGGCAGCATGGATGCCTATGCGACCCCATCAAAACCCATTTTAAGCCCCAAACAGACAGTCGAACCCTTTGCCTTTACGCATAAGAAAAAAACTACCAATCATTCTACGTTGGTGCTTCTCTGTAAGAAGCCACAAACCCCTTACCCTAATATCAGTTTAAACCCTCGATCTAATACGAAGTAAGCATAGACCGCCAGAGCCAACATGAGTGTTCCAAGAGTGATTGCTGCCATATCCCTCCATCGCTTCGGGAAAAGCCAAGCAAAGCCCACTGTATAGGCTAAAGCAATGGTTGTCATAGCCGGAGTTAAATACCTCGATTGTCCCTGGAAGTATGTTAAATTAAACCATGCAAAGCTCAATCCAACAATCACCATCAGCGTCAGTAACAATAGAAATGCTCGGCTAACTAAACGTTCGCGTTCATAAAACAGATAGATGACAAATCTGACCATCAATATCCCGGAAGCGATACCGAGCGTTCTATAAAGCCAGTCAGGCATCCACAAAGGCCACGAAGGAATTAGATATCCGAAAGCGCCAAAAAATGTTCGTAGTTTGTACCAACCGACCCACTGGACGAAATAACCCATCGTTGAAAGGCCGGTCATAGTCTGGATATCAATACGACTTGTAGTGCCAATGAAGGCTTCTTTGAATATGCCAAGAGCAAAAGGATCCCCGTAATTTGCCTCATTTCTAATTAGCCAGGGGCTAGCTACTAAGAGGCTTGTGAATACTATATAACCTGCTTTGAGGAATTTATTCACGCCGGGTCTGTTGGGGCTAAGACAAAGGGCAACAATTGCTGTTGGTATTAATAGTAGACCGGTTGTTTTGGTTAAAAGCGCAAGTCCTATGATAATACCAAACCGAACCGCTCGTGAATAACTCCACCCTTCATAAACATCTCGAACGAGTTTAAATGCTGCGATTGCGAAGAACATTTCCATCAGGGTGTCGTTAGTAACTGATGAAAAAAGCGCAATCTGCATAGGAAGAAAAGCCGCAAAAGCAGTCGCGCCGATTGGAATTAGCCCAGTTGGGAAAATCACTCTCCCCGTTCGGTAAATAAAGTAGAGTGTGATAAGGCCGATAAGAGTTGAGAGTAGGCGAAGCAGAAATCCTTCAGCCTGCTCATTTATTATAGAACCGATAGCGCTAACAGGGGATGCGAGTAGATAGTAAAGTGGCGGTTGGTGAGCTTCATAGTTCTCATCAGCAGGTACCTGCATAACGGGGAAGCTTTTATTTCCCAGTAAATAATGAATGTAATTAACATGTGCGATCTCATCCGGCGCGCCAATATCGGGCAAGCTAATCGCATTGTAAGTAGCTGACGTTCGGTATGGAGTGGCCAAATTATAAGCGACACAAAGAACCACAAAGAGAACGGCGATTGCCGCAATCCATTTATTATCCTGGTTCCAGGTTCTTATTGTTTCAGGAAATACCTTTTTTCCCCTCACTTTACGCGCCATCAATACTATTGTGACAGCTTTAAGTGAAGTGCGAAGAACTTATTTCGCATTTTCCGTACCCCTCCCCCAATAGTCTGAAAACAATCAGGCCTTCCTCTAGATAGAGAAAGGCCTGATGTGAGTCTTAATCACTTAACCGATTAGAACTTCTTACCTACTGTGACGGCAAAGACGACGTTGTCGCGGTCTAGGCCAAAGAACTCGGCGAAGTCTCTTACTCCACTCATTGATAGGGTTGTGAGTAAGACGTGAGGTCGGATGTAATAGCCGCATGATAGGTCATAGGTGAGGCCAATATCGGCGGCTAAGGCGAAGATGCCCTCATCGTTAACGCCGGTGATAGCCTCGGTGTACTTGTTGTTTGTGTAAACAGCAAGTACCGCAGCATCGCCGACCAATTTTGGGGCTACCTTTTGGTTGTAAAGAAATCCAAATTCACAGGCATAACCGCCCGCCATATCTTGGAAATCTAAGATGTTGTTGGCGAAGAACACAAAGTTCTTGTAGGGATAAGTGATGGTTAACTGGGCTTCTGCCGTATCAGGCCTACTCGTATCCGGGTATTCAAACTGCGTTAATGTTGTGGTTAATCCAAATTTCCCCCAACTAGCAGCATAGGAACCGGAATAGCGGAGTTCGGTGAAACGTTTTTCATTGGGACCCTCTTCCAGAGGCATATTGCCCCATACTTTGAGGGTAACCGGGCCCATAGCGAACCATACATCGGGCTGAAGCGCTGACTTTTCTGTCATCTGAATGCCTCTGAAGACATAATGAGATACAAAGTCAACATCTACGCCATAGTTGATCTTCTGCTCTGGGTTTACGCCAGTCTCGTCTTGCCCGAATGCACTCACAGCGAACATTGATAACGCCATGAGGATTGCGCAAATAAGCGCTAACCTTTTGATTGAAGAGATTTTCATCAATCCTCCTTGAGATTTGCTATAATATTATTGCCATATAGCAAGCAATAATACGAAGTAAATAATATCATAAGCAGGAATCTTTTTGCCAAAAGAGAATAAATAACAGGCGATTAAACTCGAAAACAGCGAGTAGAGAAGTTCAAGTATTCACAGGCCGGTCTTTATTCTTATCCACCCCTGAGCCATTTGCGGCATTCTTGAAACTAAAAGGGTGTAGCTTTCAATGATGGTTCATCTTTCTTATCGTATGACTATCCGATATCTCCTAACGTTGCGTATGATGGGAATTTAGCGAGGAGCAGTTTACGGTTAAGGCTTCAGTTGAGGCTGTATATGCTCTGAAATAAGTGAAACCTATTAGTAAACGAAATTCAAGATCTAATTGCGTGGCCGTAATGTTATGTCCCTAGTATGTTGAGCACTCTATATGAACTTGATCTGCATCCGATAATAGAAGATGTGAGCTTGAAGAGTTTGCTTCAACGTATCTAAATGTCCCTTGGGCGTGACATAATATTGAAAGTAGCCTCGAATGTTCCAGGGACGGGCTTAAAAGGCTTGCAGGTAACTTCTTGATTGGTCGTGAAAAGGCTTTGCGTTCAAATTGGAGTTCGAACGTATTGCTTGGAGGAGTAGCGTGATGGAGGTTCGTGAGCCGGCAGTCGCCGGGACTTTCTACGACGGCGCAGCCGGGAAACTGTGGTCGAGCGTTGAGCAGGCGTTCCAAGATAAGGCTTTTGGTCCCGGAAAACTTCCCTCGGTCAGCCTTGAGCGTCAAGGCGATTTATTGGCGTTAATTTCTCCTCATGCCGGCTTTATGTATTCCGGACCGGCTGCAGCACAAGCCTATACACGATTGGCAACCGCCGGACTTCCAGAAACGATCGTCTTGCTTGGCCCTAATCATCAAGGATTTGGCTCACCCTATTCAGTCTTTGCCAAGGGTTCTTTCAAAACTCCACTAGGAGAAGTTGAAGTTGACGAAGACCTTATCGGTCATTTTATGGTCCATCTACCATTCTTCGAGCACGATCCCGACGCCCATCGAAGAGAGCATAGCCTTGAGGTCCAGTTACCATTCATCCAATATCTCGGCAACAGCAAAATAAAAATTGCTCCCATTTTAATCTCGACGCATCCATTCGATTCGTCCGAGGACGGTAAATTAGATGAAATCGCAGATGTTCTGGCGGAGTGTCTAGAGACCCATAACGCGCTTTTGGTAATTAGCACCGACCTTTCGCATTATCACAATATCAACTTAGCCCGGCAGCTCGATCGTATTACCACTCGCGCAATCCTAACGATGGATGGCCGAAGGCTCCTCGCTACTGTTCGTGAGTACGAAATTTCAATGTGCGGCGCCATTCCGACAGCAATTGGTTTGATGGCTTGCGAATCACTCAATGCCGGCTATGCCGCCATGCTCTCCTACTACACCTCAGGCGATATGCCCGACGGCGACCCCGAAAAAGTAGTCGGCTATACCTCGATTGAGATTTGTCGATAATTAAGTTATTAAAAAAGGCCTGCGCTAGATGCGCAGGCCTTTTTTGTTATTAAGGTTAGACCCCTTCGCGATTTCTTCTTAGGACTTCGGAGGCATCGCAGGGGCGTTTTACGGTGTAGCCTTCTAACGGCTCGATGTATTGGTGGATGGCATCGAGGATGTCGGCTTTGAACGGGAAGAATGCTTCCTCGATTTCATCGGGAGGAGTGATCCAGTTGCGCGCGCCGAGTACTACCGGCGGGGCATCGAGGTAGTTGAATGCTAGTTGAGTGACCTTGGAGGCCATCGTCTGAAGGGCGCTGCCACGTTCGCAGGCGTCAGATATGAGCACAATCCGACCAGTCTTTTTGACTGATTCAATGACTTTCTCGTAATTGAACGGCACGATTGACCGCGCGTCGATTACCTCGCAGGACATGCCATATTCGGCTTCCAGTGTCTTAGCGGCGGCCAATGCGCGATACAGAACGGCGCCGATGGTGAGGAAGGTGATATCCTTGCCTTCCTTTTTGACGTCAGGCTCGCCGAAAGGCACTTCATAATAGCCCTCGGGTACTCCGCCAGACTGGAAGAGTTCAGGCTGATCATAAATGCGCTGACTCTCGAAGAAGATCACCGGATCGGTTCCTGTTAGAGCCGCATTCATCAGGCCTTTTGCATCGTAAGGGGTTGCAGGAAATGCAACTTTAAGGCCGGGGATATGATAGGCGAGCGATGTCCAGTCTTGGCTGTGCTGCGCACCGTATTTAGAACCGACCGATACGCGAACCACCACCGGCATCTTTAATTGACCGCCGGACATGGCCTGCCATTTCGCAAGCTGATTGAACACTTCATCGCCGGCTCTTCCGAGGAAGTCGCAGTACATAAGTTCGATCAACGCTCGGCCGCCTTCAAGCGCATAACCGACTGCTGAACCGACAATCGCGCCTTCGGAAATGGGTGAGTTGAAGAGGCGATGATAGGGAAGCGCTTCGGTCAGCCCGCGATAAACGGCAAACGCGCCGCCCCAATCGCGGTTCTCTTCGCCATAAGCGACCAGCGTGGGGTCTTTGTAGAAGCTCTCAATGATAGCTTCGAAGAGACCGTCGCGAATGCCGATGCACTTGCCCTTAGGAAGCGGTTCGCCATCGGGGCCTATGCCGCTGCGGCTTCGATCCTTAAGCTGCTTGACCCTTGGGTTTTCTTCCATGGGCATCAGCGTATCTGGCGTTCGGGTTGGATCCATCGACTCGACTTTTTCGTTTGATAAAGTGGTCACATCGAGCAAACACCCGACTTGGAAGAGGTCGGCGCGTGGGGATATTTCCAAGTCGACCGCATTCTTATAGGCTTTCAGTATGCGGGCATCGATTTCTTTCTTTACTTGCTCGATATCCTGTTTGGTGCACAGGCCGGCATCGAGTAGGTCGCTAACATAGGTCTCGATTGAATCGATCTGTTGCCATTCTTCGACCTCTTCTTTAGTTCGATAAGAAGAGGCATCCGAGGGTGAGTGACCGCTGTAGCGGTAGGTAAGCGTATCGAGCAAAACGGGGCCCTTGCCGGCTTCGATGATTTTCTTCTTTCGCTCGATGGCATCGATAACGGCCAGAGGATTGTAACCATCAACGCGCTCGGCATGCATCTGGTCGGGGCTCATTCCCGCTCCAATTCGAGCCAACAC
>JBAXQP010000025.1 GCA_037131655.1 bacterium
GTACGTAGTGGCCCGCAGCTTGCTCGTTTCAAACCTACAGAGCCTGATCCTAGCCTGAAACGTGGACGGCCTTATCTCGGCGTCTATCTTGGTGTGATGGGGCCGCAGGATGGGGTGGATATTGCCGTTCGCGCAGTGGACGTGCTGGTTAAAAAGTACAAGTATAACAATATATCCTTCACTTTCGTTGGCGGCGGCGATTGTCTGGAAGATTTAAAGACGCTCGTTTGCAGTCTTGGACTTGAAGATTATATTCAATTCACAGGCCGCATTCCTGATGAAGATTTGATGCGATACCTCAGCTCAGCCGATCTGGGGATTGCGCCTGACCCTTATAACCCCCTGAATAATGTGTCGACCATGAACAAGATGATCGAGTACATGGCGATGGGGTTGCCGATTGTTTCCTTTGATCTTAAAGAATCGAAATATTCGGCAGGCGAGGCGGCGGTTTACGTTCAACCTAATGATGAAGACCTCTTTGCGAAAGCTATTATGGAACTCGCCGAAGATGAAACTCGTAGAAAACAGATGGGCGAACTTGGACGCAAGCGGGTAGAAGAACAGTTAGCTTGGGATCATAGTCGAAAAGTGTTAGTAGCGGCTTACGATCGGCTTTTTGAGAAAATGAGAACAGGGCGTAAATAAAGCATGAAGACGGTTTTGGTTACTGGAGGCGCCGGATTTATCGGCAGTCACTTCGCGCATACCCTACTGCAAGATAAAGATTGCAGCGTTATCGTCTTTGACCTGCTCACCTACGCCGGTCGCAGAGAGAATTTAGATGACTTGGAAACTCACCCCAGATTTCAGTTCGTGCAAGGGGATATTCGCGACCGCAAAGCCGTCGATGCAGTGATGGCGCAAAGCCAATGGGTAGTTCACTTTGCAGCTGAAACCCACAATGACCGTGCGATCCTTGATGCAGGCGAGTTCGTATTAACCGATGTATTCGGCACATATACCCTTTTGGAATCGGCTCGCAGTTGCGGTATCGAACGCTTCCTTCACGTCAGTACCGATGAGGTTTATGGCTCGATTGAGGATGGACGCTTTTCAGAAGATAGTAGAATTGAACCCAATATGCCATATGCCGCCAGTAAAGCCGGTGGTGAATTGATGGCGCGGGCTTATTTCAAGACCCATGGTCTGCCGCTTATAATTGCTCGTCCTTCCAATACTTTTGGCCCCAACCAATACCCAGAGAAGATGATGCCCTTATTCATCACCAATGCAATCGACGATGAACCTCTGCCAATTTACGGCCAAGGGCAACAGATTAGGGACTGGCTTTACGTATTGGATAACTGTAGCGCGCTCAAACTTATCCTAGAACATGCGCCCGTAGGCGAGGTATATAATGTAGGCGCGAATGAGGAGCATCGGAATATCGATGTGGCGCTTATAATTTTGGAACTATTGGGCAAGCCAAAGAGACTTATTCAACATGTAGCAGATCGGCCGGGGCATGATTGCCGGTATGCCCTGAATGCCGACAAGCTGGGGGGGCTTGGATGGAAACCGCAGTTTGAATTCAATAAGGCTTTAGAGAATACGGTCCAATGGTACGTCAATAATCAGCAATGGTGGCGGGCCATTAAAGAAAAGCAGATAGAATACCAAGCATTTACAAAAGAATGGTACAAGGACCGCTAACCGGCGATACCCTATAATTGCCTGGTAAACTAATAGTGGCACCCCTAATAATCGAAAGAGGTAAATAAAACATGAGTGTTGTTCTTGACTATCTAGGTGAAGTAGGCGACTTACTTAAATGCATTCCGGATAGTGAAATAAATAAGGTTGTCGACCTTCTTTATGATGCATTTAAGAATGATAAACGCCTGTTGATGTTCGGTAATGGCGGAAGTGGAGCGACGGCTTCGCATTTTGCCAACGACTTTCAAAAAGGTCTTTATTTATATGGTGGTAAACCTTTCAAAGCTTTATCGCTTGCCGATAATCTCCCCATCATCATGGCATGGGGGAACGATACGGAATACGCTAATATATTCGAGCCACAAGTTATCACTTGGGCTGAACCTGGTGATGTGGTGCTTGGCATTAGCGGCAGCGGTAATTCGGAGAATGTTATTCGCGCTATCAATCGAGCGAAGAGTATTGGTGCTCATACAGTAGGTTTATCCGGCATGGGCGGAGGCAAATTGGCGAGTTCGACTGATTTTTGTATTACCGTCAATAGCGACAATATGCAGAAAATCGAGGACGTTCATTCTGTTTTGTTGCACTGCCTCTATTCTGTTCTGCGCGATCGGCTTGCTGAAGAGCTTAAGAAAGGGTAATAAAAGTAATTTGAAAAGTTTGGCGCCTCTCCTAGACGATTTCAAAGGGAAACGGGTGCTTGTCATCGGCGATTTGATGCTGGATGAGTACATTTGGGGATCTGCTTCTCGGATCAGCCCGGAAGCGCCCGTCATGGTCGTTGATGCTGATCATGAGACCTACGTGCCTGGAGGGGCAGCCAACGTTGCCCATAATGTGGTAGCCTTAGGTGGAGAGGCTACGGTTGTGGGAGTGATTGGCGAGGATTTGGCCGGAGCGCATCTTCGCGAAAAGCTTCGTTCACTCTGCATCGGCACTACTGGTATCGTAGTTGACCCCGGTCGCCATACTACTCGTAAAACCCGAATTGTCGCTCATCATCAACAAGTGCTTCGAGTTGACCAGGAACGGCGAGATGATGTCAGTGAAATCGTTATGGCCGCCCTATTCGCTAATGTTGATGCATTAATAGAAGATGCAGACGCGGTTATTCTTTCGGACTACCGTAAAGGCTGTCTTAGTAATGGGTTGATAAGTCATGTGGTTAAGGCTGCGGGGAAAAAGCCAATCACGGCTAATCCCAAGCCACTCTCAGCTTGTCAGTACCAAGGCGTGACGATGCTTTCCCTTAATCGGTCCGAAACAGAGGCTTTGACCTCAAAGGCTCTGCCTGACCCTGAAGCCGTTGCTAGAAATTGCGCTTCTTTGCCTAATGAACTAAGTGTGAAGGCGATGCTGGTCACATTAGGTGACTTAGGGATGATGCTTTTATGTGATAGCGAACCGAAGTTCATTCCCGCGCTTCGAGTCGATGTTTACGATACTGCAGGCGCGGGAGATACGGTTATTGCCAGCTCGACTTTGGCTTTGGCTAGTGGAGCAAGCTTCTTTGAAGCCGCGCGATTTGCTAATCTCGCGGGAGGATGCGTTGTTCGTAAGGTTGGCGTTGAAACACCTAGTCCGGAAGAATTGATAACACTTGCTGAAACAAGTCATTATTCACTCGATTAAGATTGACAATGAATACTATTAAGCCCACATCAAGGAGATAATATGAGAATCAGACAAAAACAGATTAAGAAAGCACATCATATCAAGGAAAAGAAGATCAAGTTGGCGGCAAAAGCCAAAACTCGACCGACCGTTACATCCTCCTGATTTAGAGCCGAAATCGGAATGATGCCCCTAAATATTGGCGTTCATGAAGCAGATAGCCTCGGATATTTACATCCGGACTTAGCTGCCATTGTAACGCCAAATTAACGTCACGGCTATCATGCTCGGCGATGAAAGTGAGTTTTTCTGTTACCGGCATTTCGAAGCCAACAAAAACCCCTTTAATCCCTTGCGATCCAATGCCGAGATGAAGTACAAAATCGCGTCCGTCCGGACCACCCTCAAGCATAATGTTATGTGTGATAACAACATAAACTCCGGCGCCAAAACTACTCTGCCCAAGAATATCTTCAACACCAACCGAGACACCCGGCAGAAGACCAGGCACAAGGGGGAAGACATGCCATTCGGCATTCATGGTTGTATATTCGCCTTGCTCGACAGATGAGGCGCGAGTCGTGGATACCTCGATCTGCTCGGTCAATCCATAGTTAAACCAAGCGTAATATTTACTTGGATCGCTGCCCAGCATGGCAAAATTGAATTCGCTCTCACGCGGCGCCAACATCGAACTCGTGGGTATGTTAATCAAACGATTCGCATAACAAATGCTGCTGCTAAGACCCAAGACCGCCAGGACGATGAAATTTAAAAACCTGGAAATCATAAATCCCCTTTATACCGATAGGCTAGTTAATTATTATCTTACCTTGATATTTAACATTACTCTCTAATCTTGGCTATTTATCATCTCCCTTAACGCATGAGGATTTAGGCCAATGATGCGACATCAGTGCCAAGCGGGTACAATTGACAGGAATGAGCAAGAATATTGTTCTGATAGGCTTTATGGGGACGGGTAAAAGCGCCATTGCAAAGCGGTTAGCGAGTTTTTTGCAATGGAAGTCTTATGATATCGATACAATTATCGAGCAAGAACAAAGCGCGAACATTCCAGAAATTTTTGCGACACTCGGCGAGGAACGTTTTCGTGAGATTGAAACCGAAATTATTTCACGTCTCTCCCATAGAACTGGGGTGATTATTTCAACCGGTGGCGGAGCACCTACGATAGCGGAGAATATGCTGGCTCTCAAGCGAAATGGGATTATCGTAAGGCTGACAGCTTCTTCTGAGACGATTCTTAAACGCGCAGGCGATCTCAAATCTCGCCCCATGCTTGCCAATACTCCTGATCCTTTAGCCCGTATTAAAGAATTGTTAAATGAACGGGAACCCCATTATTCAAAGGCCGATATTACTATTGATACTGATGGAAAGAGCCTTAAAGAAGTCATAATGATGATCGTAAAGGCGGTTGAACAAACGTGAGGATTAAAGTCGACCTTAAGGAACGAAGCTACTCTATCGAAATCGAAAGCGGGCTGTTAAAAGATGCCGGCATAATGCTTGCCCCCAAATGCCGTGGCCGCGCGGTTATTCTTACCCATCCAATCCTTACTGATTATTATGGCGACAAGCTTCGCCTATCTTTGGCCGACCAAGGGATAGATACCGATATTATTCAGGTTCAGCCCGGAGAACGCAGTAAGCGTTTGCAGACTGCTGAAAGAATTTATCGGCAGCTTGCTCAAGGGAAATATGACCGGAATACCCTTCTCATAACACTCGGCGGAGGAGTTGTAGGCGATTTAGGCGGGTTTGTTGCGTCAACTTACTTGCGTGGAATTAGCTTTATTCAGATCCCGACAACGCTTCTCGCTCAAGTCGATGCCTCGATTGGAGGTAAAGTCGGTTTGGACTTACCGGACGGGAAGAACCTGGTGGGGGCATTCTATCAACCCCAAATGGTTATCATCGATCCGAGCACATTAAAGACCTTGCCGATTCGTCACTTGAGGAGTGGACTGGCCGAAGTTATAAAATATGGTCTTATTCTAGACGCTGAACTGTTTAACAGTGTAGAATCTGTTCTAGATCGCTTACTGACCAAAGAAGCGGATATGCTAAGTTCAGTCATTTGCGAATGCTGCCGTTTAAAGGCACAACTCGTCAGTGAAGATGAGCGGGACATAAGTGGCAGTAGAGCGCGGCTCAATTTTGGTCATACATTCGGTCATGCGGTTGAGAAAGCGCTGGACTATCGTCTGACGCTGCATGGAGAAGCTGTAGCGATGGGGATGGTTGCTGCGGCACGATTGGGCATCAAACTAGGGGTAACTCCTCCAACAGTCGAAGAGGAGATAAGAGATTTACTAAATCGTGCAGGATTGCCGGTACGATTACCGAAATCATTAACGGTTGATGCAGTCCTAGATGCGATGCGTCACGATAAGAAAGCCGAAACGAACAAACTGAATTTCGTCCTATTAGAGCGCATCGGCGCTTCCCGACTTGTCCTAGATGTCCCTGAGCAAGCAGTCAGGGAAACAGCGAAAGAGTTGATTGAAATATGAACGCTCGATCTTCAGAGTCTCTTCGAGCCTTTTGGGTATGGGTGATAGCCTTCATATTTGCGGCAGGATTTGCCGGGGCATTTTACATTCTGATGCTTTTCCTCTCGGAACGCGGTCCGGATCCTGAGAAACTTTCGACTGCGATTATATTAGTAGAATATCTACGAAGCTTTTACTGGTTGGTCTTGATTACGGCAATTATTGCCGGCATTTGGCGCATTGTACTAGCAATTAGGAGGCCGAATCGAACTTGATCGGCAACATATTACGGTATCGCTATGAACTGATAGAAAAGATAGGCGACGGGTTCTTATTCTCGGTGTTCCGTGCTCGGGATCGAGTACAGAACCGTGTCATCGTCGTCAAATTGGTGCGCAATCCCTTTTATGAGAATGCACAACTCACCGAAGCTCTTAGACAAGCTGCATTTACAACAGCTCGCCTGAGTAACCCTGCCGTAGCCCGTGTTTATGAGATTGATGAGCATGAAGGTATGCCGTTTCTCATAACGGAATACGCTCGCGGGGCAAACCTCAAAGAACGTATTCGACGCGTAGCTCCTCTTAGCGTGCCAGTGGCAATTGATACAGCAATTGGAATTGCCGAAGGGGTCGATGCAGGGCACAGGGCAGGTATCGTACATGCCGACCTTTGTCCTCAAAATGTTGTGGTCGGAATGGAAGGCAACATCAAAGTCACTGACTTTGGACTCTCCTCTGTCTTTACCACTGTTCCTGAGGTGCGAACTGCCTATTTATCCAGAGAAAGCGCATATCTACCACCGGAAGTGATTAAAGGCGAATCGCCGAGCGTAGTTACCGATGTTTTCTCACTCGGAATTATTCTTTATGAAATGCTCACGGGCGACCTTCCATCCAGTACAGGGGTAACAAACGCAACTGCCAATAATAGTGAGCGTACGTTGCCTTCGCTTAGAGTACTAAACCCCGCAGTGCCCTCTACTGTCGAAGAGATGGTCATGAAGGCTGCCGATCCTTCATCAGAATCACGTTATCAAACCGCAGCCGAGCTTTTATATGATTTAAAGACTGTAAGAGATGCCCTTCGATTTGGCAAACCGCTCACATGGTCACCCAAAGCAGCTAGCGCACGTTCAGAGATGGCTGAAGCTTCCATCCGCAGTGCAACAGCTCCACCAATTGTCATACCTGAAGTTGCGCCTACACTTATTGAGCCGGTTGCACAAGCTCCCATCGAAGTCGTGAAGGAAGTAAAGCCGGTAGTTAACGAAAAACCTAACCAAAGTGAACCTCCACAACCCGTTAGTGATGACAGACAAAGACCAACATATCAGGAAATCGTTTATGAAGATGTTGGGGTCCCTTTATGGTTAAAGATAATCTGGGGCACCCTTTTGGCGACGGTTATCCTTGGTGTGCTTTTCTTTGTAGCAGTACTCTTCTTCAATTGGACATCGCCAAGCGAAGTCGCAATGCCCTCTCTGATTGGCAAGAATAAAGAAGATGCTAAAAAGCTGCTTGAAGGGCTTAAGCTCACAATGGTGACTGTCAAAACAGATTTTAATGATGAATACGCACCTGACACGATTTATTTAACAAAACCGCCTGCAAAAAAACCGATCAAAGCAGGCGCTGAAGTCGAGGTTTGGGTGAGTGGTGGAAGCCGATTTGTCGGCGTCCCCAATATAATAAATCAATCTGAAGAAGAAGCTCGTAAGATAATAAAAGGGGTCGATTTACAAGTCGCTCAACAGTCTAAACAGGAACAAAACGATACGATTCCCTATGGTTTTGTTATCAGACAAAATCCCGAGCCAGGCAAAAAGCTGGAACATGGCAGACTGGTCGAGCTTACTATTAGCTCTGGACCAAGAGACGAGGGGGTTCCTGTCACAACAACTGATAACGGGGATAAAATGCGAATCTTCGAGATTAATGTCAAATTGCCTCGTGGAACAGATGATATTCCTGTGAAAATAGATGTTGAGGATGATAATGGGCTTAGAACGGCTTGGGATGGTGTTCGCACACCAGGCGAACAAATGGTGCAACAAGTCACAGGCATCGGTCAGAATATCACCATACGTGTCTATGTAAACAACCGACTGGTTAAGGAACTGCCGGTAACTAACTAAGATGCTATAAGGCCTGATTGGCATGATATTTGCGTACAAAAAGTATTATGAGAAGCAAGTACAAAATTTCACGCCGCACACTCTCTAATATGTTGCTCATCCTGACGCTCGTTCTGGTAGCTCTTTACAACCCAATCATCGGAACAGCCCCACAAGGAAACTATGAGGCAAGTCTCCAATGGCTTGTTAATATGAGTATCTACGTGGCAATCGTGACTTTATTGATATTAACGGTACTGCTTCTTGCGGTGCGTGAGATACGAACGATCCTTGATAGCAGCCGAGAAGAAAGAGTTCGGCTGCTAAAGGAAATGATATCTAACCTATCGGAACAAGGGCTTAGTGGACAAAAAGAAAGTCATTCTTCCTGAAGACCTACATTTCATGCAGTTGGCGCTCCGTTTAGCCCGACGAGGCTATCCTGCGCCAAATCCTCATGTCGGAGCCGTAGTCGTTAAATCATCACGAATTATCGCCCAAGGTTATCATGCTTATGCCGGCGGACCACACGCTGAAGTTGCAGCACTTCGGAAAGCCGGCGACGATGCGCGTGGAGCAACTCTTTATGTCACTCTCGAACCTTGCTGCCATTTCGGCCGTACCCCTCCCTGCACCGATGCCATTATTAAACATGGCATTAAACGAGTTGAAGTTTCCTCTCTCGATCCCAACCCCTTAGTCTCCGGCCAAGGTATTAAGTGTTTAAAAAGCGCCGGTATCGAAGTTGAAGTGGGGATTGGTGATGAAGAAGCTCTGAAGATTAACGAGATTTTCTATCACTTCCATCGCTTGGGCCGACCATTCGTTACGCTCAAAGCCGCAATGACGCTTGACGGCAAAATTGCTTCCTATACAGGTGATTCGCAATGGATTACCTCCCCAAGTGCTCGCAGAATTGGACATCAACTAAGAGCGGAGCATGGCGCTGTTTTGATTGGTCGAGGGACAGCGTTAAAGGATGACCCCGAATTAACGGCGCGGGTACCAAGGGTTAAAAATCAACCAATTCGAATTGTGCTGGATGAAGAACTCGATATCAACCCCGATGCAAAGCTATTGAACACAATATTATCCCCTACTCTCATAGCCACTTGCTCAAACGATCCCGAACGTGTTCAAAAGCTCACGGCAAAGGGCGCGGAAGTTATTCATTTGCCTCAAGATGCAGCGGGACAGATTTCTCTTCCCTCACTTTTGATGGTTCTAGGTAAACGAGGCATAACAGGAGTGCTTGTTGAAGGAGGCGGCGAAACGCTTGGGTCCTTTGTCGAACAGAAGCTCTTCGATAAAGTGGCGTTCTTCTATGCGCCTAAACTTCTTGGCGGACGCAACGCAAAAACTGCCATCGAAGGACAAGGCTTCCAATCGGTTGCCGAAGCGATAGAACTGCGTGAGGTGAAAATCAAGAAAATAGGCGGTGACTGGCTCGTGACAGGATATCCAGCAACAGACCTGTCAAACGAGCCAGACTAATCCAGCCATTTACTCATGCCTATCATTCACTATGCGGCGATCTTTTTTCGCTCAGCAAGGCTTATGTTGATTTCGATCTCTCCAACTTTAGTGATCAAAGGCACCACCAAAGTAGGAATATCCAATGTGCTTATCTGCACCTTCGTACCTCTGATAAGGCTTGGTGGAGACAACCAACATTTATAACCAACAGCGGACAGGCCCGTCAATGCTCCACCTGAGATCATATTGCCCATTTCAGCAATAGCGCTTGCGGCCAGCTCATTAAAAGTAAGCACAGGCGCCATAAGCATCTCTGAGGCGATTTTATCAGCTGCAAATAAAGTCATACCAAAAATGATCTGGCCTTCTAATTCGCCAGTCACACCGAATACGACGTTACACTGCTGAGACGTAAACACACCTCTTCGTGCTCCAAGTTTGCCCATTTCTGGCGCAACTCCCATTATCGACTTAAATACATTCACTGCCGCAGTAAGAAACGGGTTTACAAAATCGGCCTTCATTTAAAAGTCCTCCCGTCTAAGTTGCGTTATTCGCATATTTAACATTATGCGCCTAACACTTTACGAATACTCCCTAATACACGGTCCGGTTGGAAAGGCTTTACGATGTAATCCTTCGCTCCGGCTTGGACTGCTTCCATGACCAAATTCTTTTGTCCCATAGCAGTACACATGATCACGTTGGCGTTCGGATCGGCCGAACGAATGCCTTTAAGGGCGCTAATCCCATCCATCTCAGGCATAGTGATGTCCATCATCACCAGGTCAGGCTTGAGTTTGTTGTAAAGCTCTACCGCTTCACGACCATTTGCCGCCTCACCTGCTACCTCGTAGCCATTCTGAGAAAGTATGTTCTTAAGTGTGACGCGCATAAAGAGCGCATCATCGGAAATCAGAATTCGCTTAGGCATGTCTAATGTTGCCTCCTGAGTCATTATTGAGCTTTTGATAAAAGAACGGATAAGGGGTTGTGAACCCAATATCACGGCTGTTGGCAACTCGCTCGGTGCTACCTACGAAGAGATAGCCACCTGGTTTGAGCGAGCGATAGAAATCCCGATAGATCTTGTCCTTCGCTTCATCAGAGAAATAGATCACAACATTCCTGCAAACTATCAAGTCATATCCCACGCTATATTGATCTGCCAATAGGTTGTGCTGTTTAAATTGAAGCCCGGTTTTCAAGCCCGGTACAACCTCAAAGACATCTCGACCTGCATGGAAACCAGGACGGAAATATCGCTTCAGATAGAAGTCCCGCACCTCTTTCATATCAGGCGCTTCAAAGTAGCCTCTTCTAGCTCTATCGAGCATCTCCTGGTCGATATCGGTGCCTGTAATGCGATGCGGACGGCCAGACGATAACTGGTCCAATAGCATTGCTATCGTATATGCTTCCGCTCCATAGGAACACCCGGCGCTCCAAATCGAAAGTGCCGATGACTTTTTGAGCAAGTCAGGCAATATCGTCTTGTTGAGTATCTCGAACTGCTCCGGATTGCGAAACAATTCCGTTACGTTGATCGCCAGCTTGTCCATGAAACCCTGAACGCGAGACGGATCTGATTTGAGGTACTCGAAATACTCCGTGAACTTTTTAAATTGAGCGTGTTTGACCATGCCCCAGATTCTTCGATAGGTCTGGTCGAACTTATATGAGTTTAAATCAAGGCCTGATTGACGCTTAAAAAGCATCTTGAAAGTTTCATAATCTCTCAAAAGTTCTGGCGTCTTAGGCACTTCTAACTGGCCGTAAGCACTTTGCATTGCGCTTTAACTCCTTCTGCAATTGCCGTTGGGATCATCTCCAATGGCACGACTCGTTTTACACACCCTGTTCCGATAGCCGCTTTTGGCATACCAAAGACAACACAGGAGGATTCATCTTCAGCAATTACATGAGCGCCACGTTGACTTAATGCCATCACTCCGGCAGCGCCATCAACACCCATTCCTGTCAACACAACCGCAATCACATTTGAACGCCAATACTTGGCGATGGAAAGCATCATCACATCCACCGCTGGACGCACCCCATGAACTGGGGCCTCTTTTGATAAATGCAGAACGCCACGTTCTGTCAATTTCATATGCTGGCCGCCTGGCGCTACATAGACGCACCCAACCTTCAACTGAGCGCCCTCAGAACCTTCTGCTACTGAAAGAGGGCCAATCTTATTCAAACGGTCAGAGAATGCTTCTGTAAATCCTTCCGGCATGTGCTGTATGACAATTACGCTAGCGTAAAGGTCCTCAGGCAGCGCCTGAAAGATGGCTGTCAATGCTCTTGGCCCACCAGTCGACGCTCCGATCACAACTAACGGCCAGTGAGATGAATACGAAACGGGATGCTTCTGCGCCAAACTTGGCACGGTATGCATCGCGAACGGCTTGGGCGATCGCAGCTTCGCAGTTGCTGCCGCTTTAATTTTCATCGTTAGCTCAGATGCCACTTTTGGCAGGTCCATTGAAATAGCGCCGGATGGCTTAGCTACAAAATCGACCGCTCCAAGCTCAAGGCATTTCACTGCTAATTCACTTCCTTGAGTAGTCACACTACTCAACATTACAACCGGTGTCGGTTGAGTAGCCATTAAGCGCCTCAAGGCGCTTACGCCGTCCATTACGGGCATCTGTACATCTAATGTGATGACATCTGGTTTCAACAATCCAGCTTTTAATAAGGCCTCTTGGCCGTTACTGGCCGTGCCTACTACTTCAAAGGAAGGCACCGCTCTCAACATATCACCGATCAGCTTTCGCATAAAAGCTGAGTCATCCACAACAAGAATTTTCAACTTAGCCATTTTATTGTCTCCGGAAAGTTAAGCCGCTTTCGCCGCAGCAATCCCAGCCATTCCTAGGGTATGCACACGAAGCTCCATTCCACATACTTTCACTTCAAGCTTGCCTGTTGCAACGTTAAAATAGAGTGAACGTCCGCTGCTTCCACCCACTTCACGAGCTACAATCGGCACTCCTACAGCACGCAGTAATTCACTAACCTTATCAACATTTCGCGCACCAATGCGGAGCGCAGCCGGTGTCTCAACGGTCTTGAAAAGTTCTGCTCCCCCGATTAGCGCCGCCACTAAGAGGCTCTTACTGATACCTACATCAGCAAGGGTCTGTAGAAGAGCTGGCACAGCCGTATTGGCATACTTCCCATCTAGCTTGTCCTTATCGTTGCAGATTGAACTGTCAGGAAGCATCACGTGCGCTAATACACCGGTTTGTGTTCTCACGTCGTAGAGTAATGTGCCTACACAGGATCCAAGCCCAATGCAGGCTAATATTCCTTCATGGCGTACTATCTTAAGTTCGCCTAATCCGACAAAAGCCGTCTGACTAACCCCGCTCTTAACGTCAGCCACTTCAGTCCCCCTTCTTAATTCACGCCCAACGCTGCGAAAAGCTTATTTAAACCACCTAACTCAGGAAGATAAAGGAAGAATCCTTCAAAGTCATCATTAGGGGTTAGGAATTGCAATCGTATTGCAATCATCTCACGATCGAAAAGCAACGCTTCTACCGTTAACGAACTTAATATAGCGGCAGACATGTCAGCAACGAATGCCGGAGGTTCGAGCATCAGCTCAAACCCAGTCATCGTGCTAATAGCTGTAAGATACGCGCCGCTCATAATATTCGCAACTTCCGAGATAGTGGAAGTGTATATCGGTTCCAATGCATTAATGTCTTCCGGGGTCTGCCCTAGGAGTCTCGTCCACAATGCAGTGGCGCTTTCCCAAGGAAACATAAAAGCCGCGTGGCCTCCCCAATCACCTGTTACCAAAGCGGCAGCTCCAACAACAATCCGCTCAGGATCTCCAAACAGAAACGGTACTTCCGATAGCTCGATTTGACTTACCTCAGGAACAGTAATCAAATAGCTCTGCCCATCCAATTCTGAGAGGGCAGTAATCGCGTTCCCGAGACCAATGTTGCCGATCTCTCTCAGGACGTCTTGTTTCACATCATCCAGCTGTACCATTAAAATTGCCACCTAACTCTTTATTTCAAAGGCTTTATTCCACCTAGAATTACCGATAACCCTAGTAGCATTACGAGAAGCTCAAACAAGTAAGGATTCCAGCGCATTTTTACCAGTCTGCTATATAATTAACCGCTCCTGGCCTTCCTTAATAAACACTTAGGCTATGATGAATTTAAACAAATTACGACTGTAAAGACCAGCGACTTCGCCAAAAGACAGCAACTTGATACGCTTTGTCTTGGTTATTCCATCTGCGTGCACAAAACGAATAGAAGGCCCGGGTTTATGACCCGAGCCTTCTATGATCTGTTCAAACAAACGCATTATCCTTATTAAGTGCGTGGCCCTTCTCTCTGCGTGGGAAGCTTACATATCTCAGGAAGCGTCCGCTGCAATTGAGCAACCCAACTCTTCGCGAGATCAGCAACAGAAGATCCGACGGCCTTCGCATCATTGGTTGTCACTGTTATCATGTCCTTACCGCGAACCGTGATCGCGATGCAACTGCCCGCTTTGCGCCAGTTGATATCACTGGACTTAAGATCGGTGAATTGAAGAACTGTAACTAGGCGCTGATTGACCCAAGCGGCTCTTTGAGTCTTAGTGAGTTTACCTGCGCCTTCCCGTAGTCGGAATAAGAATTGGTTTCCAAGCACCTCATCTTCAGGCGCCGTTCCAGGCACCACCCACTGGTCCGCAGTCTTAGCCGAACTCAATGCTGTTCCAAAAGCAATATCGTTAAATAATCCCAATGTAAACATCAAGATCAACAAACATACTCCTAATCGCATGATTAGCATTCTCCTCTGAAAAAGATTCGTACCTATATTAATACGAAAAATAAATTCCTAAATACCACTTTTCAATATAATAAATAAGAATACAGTAAAGTTCTCTCTTCTCTTTGCTTAGAGAGAATGTTGAGCACCACCATGATGCCGAAGTTGAATATCCGAATAACTTATATTTTCATTCAGCGTATCTACCCTTATTACCGGCCCTACCACCATAACTGAGCTTTTTCCAACTCATATCTGGATAGGAGAAGATTATGCCTTTCGCTTTAAAATAGATTTTGGTGCTATTTAGACTATGCACTTCCGTACATATCATTGAGGCAAATAACTTCAAATAATATTCGGAGGTTGACATAATGATGAACTTGAATTCGGATCGACCCTTTTTAGTCTTTGGCGCAACTGGACATCAAGGGGGAGCAGTAACTCGCCATCTTCTGTCGAAAGGTTTCTCCGTCTATGCTGTGACCCGAGACCCATCCAGCCAAAAAGCCCTTGATCTAAGTAAAGCAGGCGCATTTGTCGTTCAAGCCAATATGGATGACTTTGAAGCCGTAAAGCACGTGATGGCAGGAATGTATGGGGTCTACTCTGTTCAAAACTACTGGGAAGTCGGCTATGATCGTGAGGTTCAGGAAGGCATTAATGTCGCAGATGCCGCAAAGAGTACAGGGATTAGCCATTTTATTTACAGTTCAGTTGCCAGCGCACATCGTCAAACGGGACTTGCCCACTTTGAAAGCAAATGGCTGGTCGAGCAGCATATCCGCGAAATATCCCTGCCCTACACTATTATTCGTCCTGTGTTCTTTATGGACAATTGGGCAGGAATGGCTCGCGATCAAATCTTGAACGGCACACTTCCTTTCCCGCTCGACCCAAAGACCAGTTTCCAACAAATTTCTGTTGACGATATCGGTGGGTTTGTAGCCACTGCAGCCGAAAACGCAACCGAATGGCTTCATCTTGAACTCGATATTTCTGGTGACGAGCGCACGATAATCGAAGTTGCTGAAGCCTTCAGCCAAGTTCTCCACCGTCCAGTCAATTATTACCAAATCCCCTGGGATGAATGGCGAAAGAATGCAGGCGAAGATTATTATGCAATGTGCAAATGGTTCCAGGAAGTAGCATACGATGCCAATATCCCCAATTGCCGCACTCTCTACCACAACCTAACGGATTTTGATGCCTTCCTAAACAAACAAGAATGGCTCCTCACCCGACGGACAGAGGTTGCTTAGTACCCAAATACTTTAGTCCTCCCCTAAAAAAGGAGGACTTTTACTTCATTAGTCACTTCTAATCCTCAACTCCATCAGGTACATTACTATTCATCGAATTGTACAAGGGGCTTTTACTATGATCGAAACCGATTTGAGGAATGAGAGCGCTGAGGCTCGGAAGAAGAGGCTT
>JBAXQP010000026.1 GCA_037131655.1 bacterium
TTTCTAGGGTTTGGGGGGTATCGGCTTTTAGTAGGCGGGATGCATAGGCTTGACCCGGGTCGATCAAACCGAGGTGAAGCTGCGAGAAAGTTTGAATGTCCATTTGTGCGTTGATTTTGGCCTTGGTTGGAAGCACCTCAAGGGAGGGCAACACTACAGGCAGCCTATTCCATTCTAAAGCGGGGTCGTCAACTTGCAAAGTTAGTGTAGGCATGTCTTTTGGGAAGTTGGAAGAAATCGCACGCAACGCGCCCGGGAAATCGACGATACGCCACATAAAGCTCGGCATTTCCCGCATTTCGATGAGCGACACGTTCGGATCATTCGGTTTTGATTCTAGCCCGACTTCTGATAGTGCACGCACATCTTCATGCCAACCAATGTATTCAATCTTAGCCGCGCGTTCTTCGTTTCGTCCAAGGAAGCCAATTACCCCTCTTCGTCCGGCATCAGTCGACCAGAACATTTCGCGAACTTTTATGATCGTTTCCTGGTCATAGCCAAGTTCATAAATAAGATACGCCTGAACGGGATTGCCCCAAACGATACGTTGACGATTGTTCCAAAAGAGGAAACGCCAGCGCGTTTCATCCCTTTCAATGATTCCTGTACGCCCTTTCGTTGAAGCTTCATGAATGATTTTAACGTCTTCTTCATCCTCCACATTCATTCGGCGGCAATCAGTCCCTTCTATATATCTGGGAAGAGAGGCTGGCGATAAGCGAAGAGAGGTTGTCGTAGCAGCCATTTCAAACCCAAACCGTCGGTAGAAACCATATTGAACGGGAATTAAACCGGCAGCGACATAACCCATCTTTGGTAATTGTCTGAGACATTCCTCAAGCAGCGCGCTTGCATAACCCATACTGCGAAAGTCCGGATGAGTCGCTACCCCTGCAATGCCGGCAGACGAAACGATCGCATTCCCAACTCGCATTGGAACAGGGATTAAAGTAAGGGTCGATACGATACGCTTACCGTCACTGGCAATCCATTTATGATCAAGTTGGAACAAAGGGTCTTCATAAAAAAGCGCCCGCGCCGCATCGAGATTTAAATTGAAACTCGCACACAAAACAACGAGAAGCTCTTCAAGCTCCTCATTCCGCGCCGGCCGAATATCCAAAGTTGTATGTTTTATCAGATGCATAGTTTTAAGTGCGTAGTGCGTACTACGGTATTTCAGTTTTCGGTTTTGGGGGTGGAGGTGAACTTCCATTGTGCTTAATGGTAATAGAGACTTTAACGGATGAAGCGCCTTCGATCACGACCCCTTTTGGGATAATTAATAGCTTTTCAAGTTCCAAATTTCCGGTTAAGTTATCAAGCGCCACAGGTTCTGTACGGATTACCGTCATCGAACCTAATATTCTTCTCTCTCCGTTGGCTATCACTTGCTTTGGCATCCACTGAATATCACTCACCGAATTAGGATAACGCGGTTGGCCCGTACTGGGAACGATAACGGTAAGAGTTTGCGACATTAACAAAGGTGCGAGAGAGAATTGCACCTGGGAGCTTTCAGGCGTTACTTTTAACTGTGTGGAAGAGACCTGCACTCCTGACTGGTCGAATGCAAGGATAGGATAATCCTCTTTCACGTTGCCTTTTGCGGTCTTTAAGTCAATTTGAACTCGCAAACTCTCAATGCCGTCGACCTGATCCTTCCAACCGTTAATTGTCGCTGAAGAAGGTGATAAATGAACAGGGCTTGAAACAGAGTAATCACCATCCGGTTGGTCAATCCAATCCACTCGAATCGGCAACCTTTTACTTACCATTTGACTTAAATCAATCCGTACGGTCGGCTCAGCCGGAATCAGGGTTACCAACGCAAGCGTTTCAGGTTTCCGTGTCTTAATCGACAACTCCTGCACTCCTAAACGGGCGTTTCTCAAAGAGACATAGGCATGAATATCGCCCGCTTGAACGGCGTCAACGTCTGCTTTTTCGCCGTTGACATTGATTGTGACACGCATATCTTGATTTCGGACCAGGGCATTCACTGGTTTATCAATGAATTCAAGGGGAACGGAAAAGGCGCGCTGAACCGTTGGGTTCGTCACGCTTTGAACGTAGAATAAGAGCACCAGCGTGATCCCCACTGCTGCGAGCTTTTCGATCCAGTTGTACTTAAGCCTCTCCAACATCGGTACCTGACCTGTTCCTTACTTTCGCGACTGCCTTATCCACTTGCCTTCGCAGCTTTAAAAGCGGCGCAAGCGAGGCAGAGGGTAATCGATAAACTTGAAGCAAAGTGTCTCTGAGTTGATCAAGGGTAACACCTCTTTGGAGGATCCCCTCGGCTGAAATTGATATTTGCCCTCGCTCTTCCGAAACCACAACGCAAAGGGCATCACTTTCTTCGGCAATCCCTAATGCCGCTCGGTGTCTCATGTGCAGCACCGAATCAAGCGGGCTTTCAGACATCGGAAGCTGACACGCTGCGGCAAGAATGCGATCGCCTCGGATCACTACAGCGCCATCATGCAATGGGTTGCCGGGATAAAAAATTGCTTTTAGAAGGCGAGAGGTGATCTGGGCATTAATAATCACGCCGCTTTCGGCAATCGGGTCGATTCGATTAATACGCTCGAAAACGATTAACGCACCCATACGGCGGCTCGCCATCTCGGCAACAGCGAGGAGCACTTCATCAACTGCTTGGGCATTCTGCTCATCACTTGTTACCCCAAAACTCCGACGCCAGAAACCCAAACGACCAAATTGCTCTAAGGCCTGCCTGAGTTCGGGATAAAGAAGAATAACCACGGCAACCGGCCCCAAGGTAACCCCTTTATCAAGAAGCCAATGGAGGGTTAGAAGGTGGAAGTGTTCGCTCACCCACAACGCAAGAACGAATAAACCGATTCCCCACATAATCTGCCAAGCACGAGTGCCGCGAGCTAATAGGAGCAGGCGATAGACGACAACGGAAACAACCGCTACATCAAAAAAACGTGACAGTAACAAGGAACCTAAGTTGTGGTAAAACTGTGCGTTTGTCCAATCCATCTGATTGTCGCCTCAATCACCGCTTCGCGCCCTCGAAGTATTAGTCCGTTTGTCCGCCATGAATTCAAAACAGCAAATTTGTATTTTGACGGCGTCCCTGATAAATGCCTCAGCCTTAAGGAAATTTCGCTTGCAGATTCTTGCGGAATTCGCGCTAATCCAAATTATATCTGGTAACTCACCATCAAACAACCCCAAAACCCCATTTACCCATAAGACCTTCAGAATTTAGCTAAATTCTCTCATTTAAACAGTCTTTTCGAAAACCCTCTCCCGAATTCGGGCTGGGAAGGGAGGAAGACCGGATGGAGGAAGTATATGATTAAGCGAAAGACCCAAAACCAGCGCTGCGGGACTGATCGCTACCTAAGGCATTAAGCTATCGGAAAGGGATGGTGTTGTAGCAGTGGGTAGGAGTTGGAGAATAACCGCTACTTCGTTGCAATCGGGATATTTGGGGCAATAGATGCACTCGGTCCAGATTTTGCGGGGGAAAGAAGAGCGTTCTGCAACGGTAAAACCGAACTTTTCGAAAAAATTGGGTTTGAATGTGAGCGCGAACACACGGGGGATATCAAGCGTTTTGGCTTCTTCAAGACAAGCTTCGACCAGAACGGTGCCCCAACCCTTTCCCTGATTATCTTCAGCTACTGCCAATGATTTGACTTCAGCAAGATCTTCCCAGGAGATATGGAGCGCGGCGCATGCAACCACTTTGCTATCGACCTCGATCACGAAAAAGTCACGAACATTTTCGTAAAGCTCAATCAAGCTGCGATGAAGCATATCGCCCTTGTCCGCGAATTTATTGACTAATTGCTGCATAGCGGGCACATCGCCCACGGTTGCCTTTCGTACTTTCATAATAGGGAAACATTTTACCCTAACTACACAAACTCAAGCTAAAGCTAATGTCTCGTTCACTCCTTTACCGTGTCTTTGCGGGGGGAAAAGCAAATAAACCAGCATCCGGTTATACGGAAACTGATTTAAACAAATTCAATCCGATTCGGTTCCTCACCCAGTCATAGATAAAGCCATGGTTAAATCTGAGTATAAATTACATGCAGTCTAATACTTGCTTAAACTCATAGTTCTGTAATCGATTATTCTTATCAAAGTGGAATATTGTATACATTTCACATGAAAAAGGACCCCATGTGATATTGAAGCCTCTTGCGATTACAGCACTATTCGCTCTAATGGTTCGAAAATCATGATCATTTTCCGGTGCTCCGCACCTTTTCGAAAAGTACGGCGAATGCGATATGCTATGTTGATCTAAATACGCAATAACTTGTTGAGGGGTATTCCCAATAAGATGAGCATTCGCTAATTGTTTGCGCATTTCGCGCTCAGCATTATTATATTCCCAGTCTGGCCTTTTCTCATTTAGAACAATTAATCCTACTAAGACTGGCAGAATGATGAATAAGCCAATTGCTAATTTCTTGTTCATGTAAAGCTCCAGAAAGCACTCTAACAGATGAGTACTAATGCACCAGCTTTAACTTGACTAAGCTGTCGTGCCGTCGCTTTAATCTTAAGGCGCTACTTTTACGGTTATCTTTGAAGTTGCTTCCTTTTTTGTGCCGAAGCGGTCGGATGCTTTGACCGTCACTACAAAGGTTCCCGGTTTTCGGAAAGAATGCTCGATAGTCGCACCCTCTGCCTCCTCTTGGAAGCCATCGGTTTCATCGAAATCCCAGGTGTATTTAATGATGGAGGGGCCGGCATCTCCTACTGCCCAAAGAAGCGCCACATCGTTATTGGCAATGTTTATTTCCTTAAGCCCTTCATTCCCATAGGCGTCGACTGAAATTGAAGTACTGTCACTCGCAACTCTAATTTGACCTAGGTAGAAGGTCGCGGGAATGTCACCAAATACGCATAACTGTTTGATTTTTCGACTGGTTGCTGCGAAATTAGGGAATGCGGTCAACGGGATACCATAAGAGGACCAGCCCGCCCCGCCCTTTTTCGCCACGACAGGAACATAAATCTCGGTTCGTTTGTTATCATCAGTCATGATTGTTGCCCGCAGCAATTTCATGGGTTTAACTGATGAAGCTGAGCCGCTATAGGGATTGACCGAAGGATTGGAGCCGCTACTGGAGCTATCAATTAGGTAAAGGCTGAAAACGAATAAGTTTGAAGAATCGATAGCCGCCGCTGAGACATCAATAGGGGTGGCAAAAGTCAGTGATACGCCTGAATAAAAGCCTTTTGTGGTGATTTTAAGTGATTTCTCGCCTAAAACTACATCAGAACTTTGCTCAACAACGCCACTGCCCCATTCAGTAGCGGTAATCCCATTTGACGCCAAGTCATGACCGCCGTAAATGTCGATATCAACAGCCAATGCGGCTGCCGCAATCAAGATTGCCAAAAGCATAAACGAAAAACGACCGATAGGCATAATCCAATTCCTCCTAATTTCATAAATCGGCTCAATAATCTTTTAGCGACTTCACCATGCGTTTGTTCAGACGAGTAATACTAACGGCTTTGCCGCTTCGATCATCCAATTCAATCACCACAGCGCTAACAATCGGGTCTCCCGAAGCCACCTCAAACCGCGCCGGCATCAACGTTAAAAACTTCTTCAGGATAATCTCTTTATTCATGCCGATAACCGAGTCGAGCGGACCGCACATCCCCACATCGGTGATATAAGCCGTACCCTCGGCCAATATCCGTTCATCGGCAGTTTGAACGTGGGTATGGGTGCCAATAACAGCGCTTACCCGACCATCCACATGAAAACCAAAAGCCATTTTTTCGGAAGTAGCTTCCGCATGAAAGTCTACCAGGATTAAAGGGGTATCGATTTCATCCAAGATGACATCAACACCGCGAAATGGGTCGTCGTAATCTTCCATAAAGACCCGCCCTACTAAATTGACGATTGCCAACGGCGGATGTGTCCCTTTTTCCTGACTAACTTTAAAAACTCCCCAACCTCTACCAGGAACACCCGGCGGATAATTCGCCGGTCGAATGATACGCGGGTCCTCATCGAGCATCGATACGATATCTCTTTTTTGCCAAACATGATTGCCGAGGGTAATAACATCAACGCCGTCAGCGAAGATTTCTGTGGCAATATCAGGGGTGATTCCCATCCCCCCCGCCGCATTTTCCCCGTTTGCAATGATAATATCCGGCGAGAACTCCTGCTGCCATACAGGCAACATCGAGGCGACACCATTTCGTCCAGGCCGCCCAACGATATCTCCAAAAAACAAAATGCGCAACTTTTGGCTCCGTTTCTATTCTCTTTAGTCTACCCCTCCATGCCACTGCAGAGAAAGGTGTTAGGAAAACGCAGTGCGCAGTTCAAATTACGGAGGAGAAATCAGACTGGATCTATACACTAAACACGAGGTACGACCCGGAAAAACCAAACACATCTTTTAATTCAAGTTCGGAATCTTGCGGGTTCCCCAACACCTTCTTATAAACTGATAAACTTTACTTTGTTTTCGTTGAACTTACCGTTTACTAGTGCAGGGGCGATGAAATCGGGCCAGGTGGTGGCGGAGCCGGGGTTGCCTTGACGGTCGATGGCGATGACGCCACATTCGATTCTATTGTTATCGGGCTTTCGTTCGAGCATTTGTTTAATACTTGCTTCACATGCCTGTTGAGCGCTCATACCCATTCGCATGTTTTGGACCGTTTGATAACTCATGACAAAACGCCAGATTTCTTCGCCAACCCCAGTCGCCGCCGCTGCACCCGCTTGGTCATCGGCATATAATCCAGCGCCAAATATGGGAGAATCGCCAACACGACCGGGAATCTTCCACTTTTTACCGCTTGATGAAGTTCCCGCAATGAAATGACCTTCATGCATAGCCAATAGGCAGATGGTATCGTGGTTTTCAGGTTCCCCGTCACCGCCAGTCAAAAGTTCAGCCTCAGGATCGGCCTGCCACTCATGCCAGCGATTGATAGTGTGATCGGTCAGCAGAGGTCGCGGTTCGAAGCCTTTTGAAATGGCAAATCGCTGGGCATTATCGCCTACGAGCATGATATGCGGCGTATCTTCCATCACTCGGCGGGCGACTGAAATCACAGGCAGAATATTGCGAACACCCGCCACTCCCCCTGCAGCAAGAGTATCGCCAACCATGATGGCTGCATCGAGCTCCACTTCACCATCTGCATTCGGCAGACCACCAAGTCCAACAGAATGTGAAGTCGGATCGAACTCAACAGCGGCAATCCCCACTTCAACGCAATCAAGAAGATTGCCGGAGCATGACCATTCCTTGCTTGCTGTTTCAATACAATTTATCCCATGCCACCAGGTAGAAATAAAAACAGGGGTCATTCAATATCACCTATTAGAAAAATGCAAGTTCAGATGTAAAAAGACTCGGAAAAATATCCAACCTATTATTGTCCCCAAGCCTTAGAAGTGTCAAGTCGGTTAATTTCTACTTTTTTTCTTTACGGAAGTTGAGCGAGGCGGAATTAATGCAATATCTTATTCCGGTTGGATTGGGCCCATCATCGAAAACATGCCCAAGATGACCGCCGCATCGTGAACATAATACTTCCACACGATGCTTCCCCAAACTATCGTCATCGCGTAATTCGATCTTAGAATGATCGACCGCATCCCAGAAGCTAGGCCAGCCACAGTGTGAATCGTATTTAGAATCTGAAGAAAACAGCACCTCGCTGCAACCCGCGCATGCATAATTTCCGTCCTCGGTTAAGTTGCAATACTCACCCGTAAATGGGCTTTCGGTGCCTCGTTCTCTCAAGATATGATATTGCTCAGGCGTCAGTTCTTCTTTCCATTCCTGAGCGTTCTTATTTATTTTTTCTTCTTTATTCATCGAATTCAAGTCCTTCCCATTGTCGAAATGACAAGTAGTATCTGATATACGTAAAAAATCGGTGCGGGGTTACTCTCTATATATTAATACACCGAAGAAGGAATACACTAGCTTATGTCGAAATAAGTTATATTAAGTCAACTATGTATGGAGGTGTTCTATGTCATCGGGAATTTGGGGCATTTTCGGCCTCATTGTTGTGATATTTTTTGTTATGACCTCACGTAAGTATGATAAAGTGCGTGAAGGGCAAGGAAAACGCTTTTCACTCGCCGCGATACTAATCGGCGCATTCTCTATCTTTCTGATCCTCTCCTCTTTTATAAAAATTATCGATGCCGGCTACGTCGGTATTCCGATCATTTTCGGAAAGGTACAGGATTGGCAGCTTTCGAGCGGGCTGCATTTTGTAAACCCCCTTATCGAGATCGAACATATGTCGGTCCGAACTCAAGATTACACAATGTCCATCGCTCCGGGTGAAGGAGTGAAGCAAGGAGATGATAGTATTACCGTTATCTCAAGCGATGGCCTTTCGCTTCCAGTCGATATATCCATTGCTTATCGTATTTCATCCGCTCATTCCGGCTGGCTCTACAAGTCAGTTGGTAATCAGGAAGCATGTGAGAATGTAGTCATCCGACCTGCAGCTCGAACGGCTGTTCGCAACGCATTTGCCCAGTTTACGGCACAAGAAGCTTATAGCACACAACGCAAGAGCCTTCAAGAGGCAGTCGCTAGCGAGTTTTCAAGAACGCTTCAACAGACCTTTGAAAGGAACGAAGGAATTAAAGGTGAACCGGTAATCGTTCAAAATGTGCTTATTCGCAATGTGTCGCTTCCAGATACCGTAAGACAAGCTGTCGAGCAAAAGATAAGTAATCAACAGGAATCCGAATCGATGGAATTCACTCTGATCATTGCCAAAAAAGAAGCGCAGAAAAAGCGTATCGAGGCACAGGGCATTGCTGATTATCAGAGAATTGTCGGCACAGGGGTAACGGATAAGCTGCTGAAATGGAAAGGCATCGAAGCTACCGAAAAGTTAGCCGGATCGCCCAATGCGAAAATCATAGTAATCGGCGGCAAAGACGGAATGCCCCTAATCCTTAATCAATAACAAAACATCTAAAACCAACTCGATGTCCCCCTTTTCTAAGGGGGACATTATTTGATATTTGATCTCTGACTTCAAGCTTCTCTGTCCCTGATCGTGCTTCGTACTTAAAGCTCAGGCATTGTTTGTTGATGGAATGGATTAATGTCGCGTAATTAGAAGCGGAAAAAAAGAAATTGGCAAGACCGCCAAAAGGAGAACAAAGCTCGGTCTTGCCTAAAAATTCTGTCTGATCAAATCTTTTTATCTATGGGTGATAATCGCACTG
Organism: bacterium; assembly: GCA_037131655.1. Lineage (NCBI taxonomy): Bacteria > bacterium. The sequence goes on from JBAXQP010000026.1 coordinate 9,254, forward strand.
GCTGCCTTCCCCGGAAAGGGAAACGCTGTTCTTAACTGAAGCACCCTCCCCAGCTAATTATCAACGCCATCAAACCAGTCATTATACATATTCGCTTTAGGGAGGCAAAAACGGACACTTTTCTCCAGGTAATTATACTAGTTTTAAGAAAATAGTTTTCATTTGAAGCTAAATCTGTTTTCTAAGAATGCCGTTTTCGCAAAAATTCCTCTCGCTTGTTGACAATTTATATACAGCTCGCTATACTTTCCTTAGGTAGGATTACCTCCCGAATCCGCATAGGGATGATGCATTGGGCCGAAATTCGGTCTAGGGAGCCAATAGAGAGGCAAAGGAATGCCTTTTGAGTTTTTGGAAGTAACTGCTGTTATTGCAGCAGCGCTTATCGCTGGTGGGTCTGTTGCCGGGATTATTGCGTCGCGCATTTTCCGGCGAAGGATACGACGTATTCAGTTAGAGCGTTTACTATCGCTTTACTGGACAGGTCGAAACACTTAAATAACTTTACCGGCGAAGTAATAAGAAGGAATTGAAAATTGCTTTTCCCAAACGGAAACAGCGATAAAGGTATTGCACTCTCCCTTTCACCCCCATAAACGTCTTGGATGTGACAGGGACTTTAGGGACACCTCGAAAGGGAGGGTGAGTTCCATTTCGGATTATACGGAAGTAGTAATAAAAGTGATTGGGCAATAAGCCTCTTAGTTGCTGTTACTTGTCGTTGAAACAATCTAAGCCTCCTGTGCCCTCTACACTAATTATACAGAGATGGCTGTTTCATCCATGTTGGCACTGAGGGAAAAGCTTCGAAAAGTTGAGGCCCACGCATAATATTCCTTGATGGAGTATGAATCGGGCCATATCTTTTTGTTGAATTGAAATAATAAATAATCGGTACTAATTCATAATGTACTTTTTCAAAGTGCTTCTCCATCATGCTATTTATATTTTTGCTCGAAGTGCTGTTACTGAGCATTTCGAGCACAGTTTTTCGAATGGTGGATTTTACTTGATCGTTCATGACTAAATTAACCCCTTTTCTTTAAGAAAACGTTGTCGAATTGTGTCTAGAGCAATCAATTGTCCATCCTCTTTAATAAACCAATGATCCCATCCATTGCAAGGCGAGCCATTCATAAAATGACTGCCGGCTTTATGGATTGAACCTTCGAAACCATCAAAGGTTCGAATACGGGAATCAGGTTTTATAGAAGCATGCTTTGATAAAACTTTTCGAAAATATAGGAGTTGTCCTGGGTGCAAGTAACAGTTTTCAACTAAGACCGAAAAGTCTACTCTAGGGGCTAATTGTTTTTGACTTCCTACTTCAAATGTTGGCATATCAAATAAACCTGGAGATATTGCATCAATCCTTTTCTGTGCCAATGGAATATATTTCTCTTCCCGTTCGATACCTATCCAGCTACGATGTAAAGTCTTTGCTACTGCCCCAGTAGTTCCACTACCAAAGAAGGGGTCTAATACGACATCATTAGGATTACTTGAAGAAAGAATGACCCTATACAATAGTGATTGTGGTTTTTGTGTCGAGTGAGCTTTTTCTCCATTCTCGTCTTTCAAGCGTTCTGATCCTGTTGCAAGTGAAAGCAACCACCAATCACTTCGCATTTGTTTTTCTTCGTTAAGTTCCTTCATGGCATGGTGATTAAAAGTATAACGTGCGCCTTGACCAGTACTTGCCCAAATCAAAGTTTCATGTGCGTTCGTGAAACGAACTCCTCTAAAATTTGGCATTGGATTATTCTTCAACCAAATCACATCATTTAGCATCCAAAATCCTAAATCCTGCATGATTGTCCCAACTCGAAAAATATTATGATATGAACCAATTACCCAAATCGATCCCGATGGTTTCAAGATTCGCTTGCAAGCAGTTAACCATTTTCGAGTGAAATCATCGTAAGCAGCAAAAGAAGCATATTGATCCCATTCGTCATTTACGGCGTCTACTTTGGTCATATTGGGTCGATGTAGATCATTCTTAAGTTGTAGATTGTAAGGTGGATCAGCAAATATTAAATCTATAGATTTTTCTGGTAATGAATTCATTACTTCGACACAATCACCTTTTAAAATCTGATTTATCGGCAGTGTCATTGACTAGCTCCTCCATAAAGAATGCTCAGGAAGCAAACAAAAAAATAACCTATCAGTTTTTATGTTACTCTATTTATTTCTTTGTCACTCTCTTCGTCAAGCACGGCTACTGCGTTCAGATTGGTGATAAACTACAGTCACATGGTGCCCCGCGCGAGATGAAAGGCGCTAATCCGTCTGTACGTACATTCTAATCCTATGGAATCACACTAATTTTGGAGGTTGGGGATGGCGGTTGAGATTGGAAGAAAGATTCGAAGGTTGCTAGACTACCAGCTTATCGAGTTTCTTTTAGCAACTAAATCCAAGAGAACACAATATCTGGTAATCCTGCTCCTAGCGACTACCACAAATAGAAAAAAGCGGGTGGCGGGAATCGAACCCGCATGATCAGCTTGGAAGGCTGGAGCTCTACCATTGAGCTACACCCGCATAACGACATTATCGTACCCTAATTCAATTCTCGGGTCAAGGGGAAAGAGAGTTATAGCTTGCGGAGGCGTTCGGCGGTTTCTTCGGGGAGGATGTCGTTGATAAATGCTCCTGCGCCTGCTTCTGAACCGGCCAGATACTTCAATTTATTCGCATCCCGATGAGGCGGATAGAACTCGACATGGAAGTGATAATGCCCATATTCGCCGCCATCGCTAGGGGTTTGATGCATTACCATCATATAGGGCAATGAGAACCCAAAAAGACGGTCGTATTTTTGAGCGATGCTTTTTAAAATTCGAGCAAAATCTTTTTTCTCTTGTGGGCTGAAATCACTGAGCGAGCCGAGATGGGTGCGGGGCGTCACATAGACTTCATAGGGATAACGGGCAAAGAAGGGGACAAAACTTACCCAAGTATCGTTGGTTTCGACAATCCGCGTACCTTCAACAATCTCAGATTCGACGATGTGGCACATCAAGCACTCTCCATGCTCTTTGAACCACTTCAAGCTACCAGCTAGCTCGATAGCGACTTTTGGCGGGATGAAGGGATAGGCATAGATTTGGCCGTGAGGGTGATTGAGGGTAACTCCGATTTCCTTGCCTTTGTTCTCGAATATAAAGACATATTCGACTTCAGGCCGAGCGCTAAGCTCTTGAAATCGGTCTGTCCAAACCTCAACCAGTCGTTCGATATGCTCAACTGATAAATCAGAAAGGGTCGCCTGGTGGTCGGGGGTATAGCAGATCACTTCACAAACCCCATCGGCTGGACGAACAGGTGAATAGTCCGTTGATGTGACTGCAGGTTCAGAGTTACTTCTTAATGAGGGAAATTTGTTCTCGAAAACAACAATCTTATAGTCATCCAAAGGCACTTCGGTTGGAAATCCCCCCTGTTTGGTCGGACATAGCGGACAGTAATCATCCGGCGGGAAGAATGTTCGCTCCTGCCGGTGAGTAGCCGTTATAACCCATTCCTGCAATAAAGGATGCCACCGAAGCTCTGACATATCGTCCGTATTGTGGCATAAACGGACGAGAATGGGCACCTTTCTCGAATATGGCCTCGTGGAGTGAAATAAAGTAGTTGACAATTGGATGCAACTTGTTTACAATAGTGTTAGAGTAGCCGGCGGAGAGTTGTTGCAGCTATGGCGGCTTCTCTAAAGATACTTGGAGGTGTTGCTTTGCACATGAGAAAAGGTTTCGCCCTGATGTTGTTGGCCTCTGGATTGCTGGCTGTGTTGGCGGTTCTGCCTGTGCCAACGCTGCATGCTCAGGGGCGGTTTCTGGCTAATGGGCCGCTTCCTTCAGTTCAATTTCCTACTGACAACCCACAGACGGACGCTAAGGTTCGGCTGGGTAAACAGCTTTACTTCGATGGTCGCTTATCCTCTGACGGCACGATCTCGTGCGCCAGTTGTCACAAGCCTGATGCTGCTTGGGCCGATACGACACCGGTATCGGAGGGGGTAGGCCACCAGAAAGGCGGGCGAAACTCGCCTTCGGTCATCAATGCGGCATACACTGTGCCTCAGTTTTGGGACGGGCGAGCGCAGCATCTAGAAAAACAAGCGGTCGGACCGGTACAGAATCCGATCGAGATGGACCTGACCATACCTCAATTAGAAGGCAGACTAAGTCTCATCCCGGGCTATGTGCAGCAGTTCGAACAAGTGTTTGGGATGAAGCCGACTATCGCTGGCATGGCTATGGCAATTGCGGCATTCGAACGAACGATAGTCGTGAACGACTCCCCTTATGATAAGTATCTTGCGGGCGAGAGGATGGCGATGAGCCGCTCGGCCATGCGGGGGATGAAGGTATTTATGGGGAAAGGCCACTGCATGACCTGCCATAGCGGACCTTCGTTCAGCGACTCGCGCTTCCACAACTTGGGGGTCGGATTCGCGAACGGCAAGTTCAAAGATATGGGCAGAGTGGTCGTCACAAAGGATGCAACCGATACAGGCGCCTTTCTAACGCAGAGATTGAGGAACATCGCCCAGACCGCGCCTTATATGCATGACGGTTCCGAAGCTACATTGGAGGCGGTTATCGAGTTCTATGACCGTGGCGGCGTGCGAAATCCCTACCTAGACAAAGCGATGGTGCCGCTGGCTCTGACCAAACAGGAGAAGCGGGAGCTCGTTGAGTTCCTAAAGGCATTGAGCGGAACAAGCCCAGTGGTAGCTGTGCCGGAGCTGCCCAATCCTGAGCTTACAGCGCAGGAATTAGAAGAGATGATGAAAGGAGGCGCGAAATGAGAATGCTCAAATTATGCACGCTGCTTGTGGCGCTGGGGTTTTTGCTCTCTTGCGCGCCGCCCGTAAGGGCCATTCCTGTATTCGAACGCAAGTATGGGCTGATGTGCATGAACTGCCACTCAGGCTACCCAAGGTTGAATGATTATGGCGTACGCTTCCGGCAGAACGGGTATCAACTCCCAGGGCGCGAGAACGATGAGAAGACTGTCTTCGAAGGCCCAGCCCCGTTTGCAGCACGCGCGAGCACTGGTTATAACTATGATAAATTTAACCATGTAAAAGACGCCGAAGACGTCAATCAGTTCCAATTAAACGGTCTAGACCTTCTTTCGGGAGGACTCTTCAAGCAGAACGTCGGATATTTGATGATCTATCCTCCTGAGATTAGAGGGTCGAGAGGCGTTGTGGCTCAACCCGGCACGCTGGAGATGGCTAATGTTGTATTCAGTAATTTGGGGAGTAGCTGGCTGAATCTGCGTATCGGACGTTTCGAGCCGGCGTATGTTGCCTTCAGTGTCAAACGCGAGTTCAGCTTCTCGCCGATTGAGATATATGACTTCGCATTCCCCGGTGGCTCGCCCTTTTCAGACACTCAGACCGGTATCGAACTATATGGATACGACTACACCGGGTTAAAGTATGCGGTGGGATGGATTAACGGCTCGGAAACGAATGGAGGCGACGCCCCGTCCGACCTCTATTTGCGCCTGTCAAAAGTGTTCGGTCAGGGTGAAGGACAGACCGCAGGGCAACGGGTTGGAGTGGTCGGATACTTCGGGCAAGCCAAGCCGGATCTGATGTTCTCCACCAATTCTCAGAAAGGCTTCTACCGGTTGGGTGCGGATGCGAGCCTCAACTTCCGCCAATGGAATCTGGCGCTACAGTACCTTATCGGCAAGGATGACAAGGAGCTATGGGACACATCCTCGGATGTCGAGTTCAGCGGTGGCTTTGCTGAACTCAGCTATTGGCCGGCTTTTGACCTGGTTGCGTTTGCGCGCTACGACCTCGTGAACCCGGACGAAGTAACCGGTATTGAGGAAGTCACGCGCTTGACGCTTGGCGCAAGGTACTACATCAAGGATAACATCGCGGTACATGTAGAATATTCGAGCAGCCGTCAGAATCTTGTGGGTGACCCCACGCAAACCGAAGACTTCTTCACCGCAAGGTTAGACTTCGCATTCTAATGAGTTAACATGGGCGGGCGAAACCCGCCCATGTTAACTCACGATGTACTTTCCTTTTTCGCAGACACCATCTCCACGTGTCAGTGGCAAAATGCCTTTGAGTAGACACATTCAGGGAG
>JBAXQP010000027.1 GCA_037131655.1 bacterium
GTGTATTAGGATCGGCAAGTTTAAGCCTACGGGCGGTCTCATCACGCAATCGGCTTAGAACTGCCGCAACAACCTTTGGGGTATCAGCAACAATGGCGATCAAGTCACCGGTTTCAGCTCCAGTAGCGCTGATGATCGCTTGCATTTCACTCTCTGATAGGAACTTTGCGACGGTGCCTCGGATACCTTCTGAGTTTAGAGAGATGATGCCAAGTCCCTTCGCGCCGAAGCGTTTTACGAATTCGACAAGCTCATCCCAATCTTTGCGTGAGTAATTGGCGCAGCCCGGCATGGCGATTGCCTTGATCTGCCCGCCGCTATTGAGTACCGATTGGAACGTATTAAACTCAGTTTTCTTTAAAGCCTCGCCTAAATCGGTCAACTCAACACCAAAACGAAGATCAGGCTTATCTGTTCCAAATCGTCTCATCGATTCTTCATAAGTTAGTCTTGGGAAGGGTGCAGGAATCTTCTTAGCCGGCACCAATTTACCGATTTCGATAAATAGAGCTTCCATCAAATCTAATATATCGTCCTGTTCGACGAATGACATTTCGAGGTCAAGTTGGGTGAACTCCGGCTGGCGATCGGAACGGCTATCTTCGTCCCTAAAGCATTTCGCAATCTGGAAATAGCGCTCGACTCCCGCTACCATCAGCAACTGCTTGAGCTGTTGAGGGGATTGGGGGAGGGCATAGAAGTGGCCTGCAACCAATCGGCTTGGTACGAGATAATCGCGAGCGCCTTCCGGTGTGCTTTTAATAAGAATCGGTGTTTCGATTTCAAGGAAGCCACGATCATCGAGGAAATCGCGCATCAGTTTGATCATCTTATGTCGAAGTTCAAGTCGATAGTACATCGAAGGCCGTCGAATGTCGAGGTAGCGATATTTCAATCGCACAGTCTCGTCCGGCTCTTGGGTCTCATCGTTTATCTGGAAGGGAATTGGTTTACAGGTATTCAAAATTTCTAAATCAAGGCCAAGTACTTCAATGTCACCGGTCGCCATCTTTGGATTTTCCATCCCAGATAGGCGTTGGCGTACGGCGCCTTCGACTGCGATGCAAAACTCCGAGCGAAGGCTTTCAGCAAGCTTGTGGGTTGTTGAGGTATCAACAGGGTCAAATACAACCTGAACTAGTCCCGTTCGATCACGTATATCAAGAAAAATAAGCCCGCCATGATCGCGCACCCGATGAACCCACCCGTTCAATCGTACCGTTTGACCGATGTTCTCTTTGCGAATTTCGCCGCAATCAATAGTTCTTTTCCAGATATCCAAGCGAAGTGGCCTCCTCTGCGAATGGGGTTATTGTAGCATTCACATTCATTTCTATACAAGCTTACGCCCGTTTGACTTAAAAATAGACAAATGTCATTAGCCCAAAAGTGGGGCTATTACTAATAATCAGTCACAACATCAATTTTCTCCCTGCTTCCAACAAAGAAAATCTCATCAGGCTAGCGTATACTTAGAATATCATGAAAAGACTTCACGCTTTAGTAAGTGGCCGGGTCCAGAATGTTGGCTTTCGTTATTTTGTAGATACCGAAGCCTCGCGGATGAATTTGGTTGGGTGGGTGAGGAATTTGCCGGATCGGCAAGTTGAAGTTTTGGCTGAAGGGGACGAAGAAACGCTCAAGAGATTTCTTGAGCGCCTGAAAATCGGTCCATCTGGAGCGAATGTACAGTCAGTCTTTACAACTTGGTCGGAAGCTGTCGGCGAGTTTTATACTTTTTCAATCCACTAGGCAGCGCGTTTGAGGCGATATTTTCTTACGGCATCTCGAAAAGCAGTCAATGCATTGCTTAATAGTTGCTCCTGAGACACTCCAGCCAAGACTGTATCGGCAGTCGTTACCTCAGTAAGCACTTGATTGAGTATAAGTATCTGTTTCCCGTTAGATGAAGCTTTTACCTCGAATATTTCAGGCCCTGAATCAAAATACTTATTAAGTTTTGAGGCAATTGCCTTGGCACGGGTTTCAGATAACCCTATTACTTGCTCAGTCGCTGGGCGAAAGAGGGAAACGTTATCGAAGACGACTTCATAAATGGGCGGTTGAGTATCGGGAACAGGGCGCGCATCCACTCGAATTGAAGAAGAAACTTCACTTGGATTGATCGGAATATTGGCGTCGTTCAAAGCCTTAATCATATTCGCCGAACGCTCTTCTGTGGGCGGGTGTGTGCGAAAGATACCCCAGTTGATATTAGGTTTGAGCATATCTTCCTTACGTAAGCGATCCAGAAAGGTATACATGCCGACAGGGTTCATTCCGGCTTTGATCATATATATCATGCCGGTTGAATCAGCGTCTTTTTCTGCATCTTGTCCGTAATTATTTAACTGGGCCGTTTGGTAAAGCTGCGTTCCCTGTAAGATGTTTACAGTGTCTTCTGTGGGCGCCTTAACAGCGATAAGAACAAGCAAAATCGGGAGTAAAGTTTCAAGAGAAAGGCGGCTTTGCTTTTTAGTCAACTCCATAAAGTGGTGGTGAGAGGCGTGGGCGATTTCGTGCGCTAATACTCCTGCGAGTTCATCATCTGATTCTACAAAGTTTAAAAGCCCCGTGTGCACATATATCGTTCCCCCAGGTAGGGAAAAAGCATTAACGCTCTTGTCATCAACAACTTTGAAGGTATATTCAAACTTGCTTAATCGTGAATTGCCCCACAGAGCGTGGATTTGAGTGTTGCAGGCGATCTGTGCGAGTGGTTTGCCGACTTTCTCAAGTCTCGCTATAAGCACAGGGTCTTTAACGAGCTTTATTTCTTTTTCAACCTGCTGGACTGCTTCTTTGCCGATACGGATTTCCTTCTGATCGTCAGTTTCTGCCAATAATGTGAGAGGCATTATGATTAATATAAGAGCTGCCCACATGCGAGTTAAGCTACCCGCGCTTCGGAACATCATTGTTTTCATACCTTTCGTTTGTGTCACCACTTTCAAATTATGGCACAGCATCATCCCGCCCACTAAGTATCACAAAGGCAGAATTGATCAATCGCCACTATTTATGACGATACATGACCCCATTCGTGTTACAAAAACGATAGGAAAATTGATGAAAGACCGATTTCGGAGCTCTTTCCACAACTCCATGCTGGGAGGGAAGTGAGGTGTGGCATGTCAGATTCCTCGACAAGTTCGGAATGACGTCCCTTTAATGCGTTTTAGGAAGAGTAGACGTTATGGTCTGACGGTTAATCGCGTATAACTGATATAATGTAGATGAGAGTGAATATGAGATGATGACATTAGGGCGGAAGGATTTAAATAAGAAGAGGCTGCTTATTAGCGTTGCATTATTGCTGGTATGCATGTTGGTAAGTGCAAGATTTGCGGTGTTGCCGATGTTGGGGCTGTTGACTGACCTCGTGATTTTGGTGGCATTAATTGCCTGTATTGTCTTTAGTTATAAGACCTATCAGGATTGGCAAAATAGCAAGTATGACCTCTCAAAATTGTTCGATGAAGAATCCGAACCGGATGATATCGATGTAGAAGACCATACAGAGTCGCTTTTCTGCCCAAGCTGTGGGATTGGTTATCCTTCAGATAGGCCATCATGCCCTGAGTGCGGGCGTCCTAACCGTCGTCACCTATAGCTGTTCTTCAGGGTGTGAAAAGAAATAGGCTTCTACTTGCTTCAAATCTTCTTCCGTATCAACCCCGATTGTATCCACAGTCGTTTCAATGACGTGAATGGGAATGCCATTTGAAAGCAAGCGAAGTTGTTCGAGTTTTTCAGCTTCCTCAAGGGGGCTGGTCGGCAGATGATGGAATCTCTCTAGGGCATCTCTTCGATAGCCATATAGGCCAATGTGTTTGAAGCGTTGGACAGCGCCTTTTCCATCTCGATCATAAGGAATAGACCAACGTGAGAAGTAGAGTGCGTTGCCATTCTTATCAATAACCACTTTTACATTACTCGGATCTTGGGCGTCTTCATCGCTGATGGGGGTGCATAACGTTGTGACCATCGTTTGTTTTGATTCCATGAAAGGGCAGAGAAGAAGACGGAGTTGGTCGGGGGAAACCATAGGTTCATCACCCTGAATATTCACATAGATATCGGCGTCGGTTTTTGTCAGGACTTCATATAATCGGTCGCTTCCGGAGGAGTGTTCACCTGTCATGATCGCGTTTATCCCCACCTTCTTGCAGGTCGCCATTACCTCTTCCGAGTCGGTCGCAATCAGCACATCAGTGAGCAAATCGCACTTTTTGGCTCTCCGGTAAACATATTCGATCATCGGGTGTCCGATAATTTCACGCAGAACTTTTTTAGGCAGTCGGGTTGAATGCAGCCTAGCCGGAATTACACCTAAAACTTTCAATTATTATCCCCCATTCGTATGATGTTATTTCCATCATACCCCAGGGTATCAGAGTACTAGGTAATAGCAGATGCATGAATTCACTGGACGGCTTTGGTACAATGTGTTAAGATGGATGAGCATACTTTACGAGTTTTGGATTTTTCCGCAGTGTTGGAACTGTTAATCGAGCGGACTGAGACGACCCTTGGGGCTGAACGTGCCGCGGCTTTATTGCCTTTATCCGATGTAAAACAGGTCTATAGTTGGCAGCAACTTACTTCAGAGGCGCGTCTTCTGATTGAGCATGAGCAACCCCCTTCGTTGGCAAGTATTCGAGATATTGGTGTGCCAATCGCTCGCGCTCAACGTGGCGGTTCGCTAAATGTCGAAGAGATGATGGCGGTTTACGATACGCTTATAGCTTCGCGGCGAATCCATGACTATCTCACCTCACGTGGGGAAAAATATCCCCAATTGACCTTTATTGCTCGGAATATATGTCCGCAACCCCAACTCGAACAGCGGATATCGAACACCTTTGGTCCTGATGGTCAAGTCAAAGATAGCGCAAGCGCTGAGCTGGCGCGCATTCGACGGAGTCATAAAGCAGCTTCCGGCCGATTGGTCGAGAAGATGCAACGAATGTTGAACTCGAGTGGAGTAAGAACTGCTCTTCAGGAACCTATCCTCACCCAACGCGATGGACGATACTGCTTGCCCATTAAAGCCGAGTATCGAGGTCGTATTAAAGGGATCGTTCACGACACCAGCGCCAGTGGAGCAACTTTGTATGTCGAACCGGAAGAGGCCATTGTTCTAGGCAACGAGGTTCGTGAACACGAATCGGCGGAGAGATATGAAGTTGAGCGGATACTCTCACAGCTTTCGGCTGATATTGGGGTTAAAGCGGATGAATTGGGGGCGATGCTCGATGCATCGGCATCGCTCGACCTGGCTTTTGCTAAGGGTAAGCTTAGTGATGATTTAGATTGCATTGAACCGAAAATAAGGGATGATTGTTCGCTATATCTCCGTCATGTTCGGCACCCACTGATTCCCAAAGAAAGTGTGGTTCCGATCAATGTCGAGCTGGGGCGCTCAATTAAGGCGTTGCTTATCACTGGTCCAAATACTGGCGGCAAGACAGTTGCCCTTAAAACAGTCGGTCTTGCTGTTCTTATGACCCAATGCGGTCTTCACGTGTTGGCTACTGATGCGCAGATTTCGGTATTTCCGGGTGTCTTTGCAGATATTGGGGATGAACAGAGCATTCATCAATCACTCTCCACTTTCTCCGCTCATTTGCACAATATCATCAAAATACTCAATCATCTTGAACCTGGAGTACTTATTCTTTTGGATGAAATTGGAGCAGGGACCGATCCGACGGAGGGGTCTGCTCTGGCCAAGGCTTTACTGAATGAATTTGTCAATAAGGGCGCTCGGGTGATGTGCTCAACACATTATGGTGAGTTGAAGGCGTTCGCTTATAATACTCCCGGTTTCCAAAATGCGGCTGTGGAATTTGATGTGGCAACTCTCAAACCGACCTACCGATTGAAAATGGGGGCTCCTGGGGCAAGTCATGCGTTATCAATCGCAGAGCGGTTGGGTTTGCCGACTGACATTGTGGAGAAGGCCAAAGAGCAGCTTTCAGAAGAAGACCTGGATATAATGCTCATGCTTCAGAAGCTGGAGGTGACGCAAAAAGAGGCTGAACTGGCTCTTGAAGATGCTAAAAAGCGATCTTCTGAACTGAAGGTTCAACAAGATCAAATAAAAGAGGAACACGAACGTGTCGAAGTCATCCGTCGTGAAGCTAAAGGCAAAGTGCAGGACCAGATTCGTAAGCTTCTTGATGAAATTAGAGGCGAAGCGAGAGACATTCTAGACCAACTCCGTCAATCCGGACGTGAAAGTAAGACTACTGAAAAGCTTCGAGATGATTTGAAAGTTCTCGAAACAGTCGCTAAGGAAACGGCTGAAGTTGTGACACCCAAACAACCCGTTCTACAACCCAGTCGACCCTTAAAAAAAGGAGATCGAGTGAGGGTAGCCGGTTACGAACAGACCGGCACTTTGATGAGTGAGCCCAAAGATGGCGAAGTGACGGTCATAATGGGTAGCTTGCGCATGAACCTGCCATTGTCCGAATTGACTTTAATCGAAAAGCCTGAGGGATCAAAGTTCCCCAGACATTCAGTCAGCCTGTCAACTGAGAAGACAATGAATATCTCTACCGAGCTTTATATTCGGCGAATGCGTGCAGAAGAGGCATTATTGGAATTAGATAAATATCTCGATGATGCCTCTTTAGCCGGTGTAGATCAGGCTCGAATAGTGCATGGGAAAGGCACAGGTACGTTGCGTCATCTCGTCAGAGAGCATTTGCGAAAAAATAATGCGGTTGAATCGTTTAGGGATGGAGATGCAAGCGAGGGCGGGAATGGCGTTACGATCGTTCGATTTAAGCGATAAGCCACTATTTGCTCTTTTGGTTATTCTCTCCGGCAGCAAGGTTAGGAGCTATCGAAGGCAATAATTGTTTGAGGTTCTCTTTCACATCTTTGCGGAGATTTATTTGGCCGGCAAACTGTTCGTATTTAACGAGGATTGTTACTCGTCGATTGGAATAATGGAAGGGGTCAGATGGCATGCGTAGCTTTTGATCTGCATATCCTCTCACTTCCGCTATCTGGTTTTCATGAAGCCCGCGTGCGACCATGATACGCCGAGCTGCGTTAGCGCGATCGGTTGAGAGTTCCCAGTTGGTCATTGAAGAACTCGAAGAGTAAGGTCGTCTATCAGTATGGCCTTCCAGAGTAATTCTATTCTGTAATTTGCCGATTTCGCGAGCAACCATAGAAAGGATTGCAACCGTTGCCGGTTTGGTCTCGGCGCAGCCTAGAGCGAAGAAACGTGGTTGAGGGCCTTCCAAAAGCTCGATCCGCAGCCCATCATTATCGAGAGTAATTGTTACGGAGTTTGTAAGCCCTTGCAGGCTGGGTGTATCCTGTAGTTGTTTCTCTAAATGCTGTTTTGCTGTTTTTAATTGGTTGCGTTCGGCGACTTCTTCTTCCTTACTCATATCAGTGCGATTGTGAGTAGAGGGATTTCCGATGCTTAGATTATTTCCGCCCATTAAAGGACTACCGCTTCCTCTAGATGATTTAGTAAATCCTGCAGGATCTTGGAAGTATCCTTGGATGGACGCTTTAACCTCATCATTCATACCAACAATCCACATGACCAAGAAGAATGCCATCATTGCGGTCATAAAGTCGGCGAACGCGACCTTCCACGCTCCGCCGTGATGTGCGGCATGACCTTTGGTAACCTTCTTGATGATAATCGGTTGTAGTTGGGCCATATGAATTTAAGCTGCTTCCGCTTGTTTCTTGTTTTTAACGGCATTTTCCATTTCGACCAAGCTGGGACGATTGGACGGCTCAATATTACGTCGTGCGAATTCAACTGCAGTCATTGGCGAGTCGCCTCTTGCGAAAGAAAGGATGGCTTGCTTGATACAGGCATAATATTGTGATTGAGCACTTACTAGACTTTCCATGGCGACAGCTAATGGGCCGAAGACACCATAGGCCAATAGTACTCCAAGGAATGTTCCTACAAGCGCAGCGCCAACTTTTTCGCCAATTACCTCTGGGGGGCCGCCAATAGCTCCCATGGTGAGAACTACACCAAGAACCGCCGCAATAATTCCGAAGCCAGGCATTGCATCGGCAATCTTGGTGATAACACCGGGCACAATCATCGCTTCTTCATGATGTCGTTCCAAATCCATGTCCATCATATCGAGAAGGTCATGAGGTTGTACAGTGCCAGTAAGGACGACTTTCATGGTATCGGCAAGAAACTCAACCGCATGTTTCTCACTCAGGAAAGCGGGATACTTAGAAAGGAGTTCGCTCTCATGCGGGTGTTCGATGTGGGTTTCAAGCGCTAATAATCCCTCTCGTCGAGCTAATTGGAATAACTCATAGAACATCTTCAGGAGCTCAAGATAATTGGCGGTAGTGTAGGGACTGCCTTTGAGGGTTGCCATCGATGTAGAGACTATTTTGCCTAAGATCGAGGGTGGGTTAGCTACCAAGATGCTGCCGAACGCTGCACCGCCAATGACGATGAACTCGGATATTTGCATCAAAACCATAGGTTTGCCGCCGGCAAAAGCAAATCCGCCAATAACAGCGCCAAATACCACTAATAGCCCAACTAACGTCATCCCATATCCTCTTTCTACGTTCGAATTTAGGCAACGTCCAGTGGCTCAAGCTGAACGCATTAAAGCCTTCTCGGGTCTAAACCGTGTTGAATAAATTATATTGAGTTAATACCAAAAGGTTTGTTCCACACCCAGCGCAAAAACTCCTATGTTTAACAGTTTTTGTAATATTCATTTTTAACGCAATAATTCTTAACTTTGGCGAGCCTGCGTTAGGGTTAAGTATATGGGCGGATTAATTCGATGAAGGTGGAGCATTTCCCCAAACTACTCGTGGGATTCCGGCGAGATCGTTTACTATTTGAATTTCCATAAAGCCGGAATTTACTAATAAGTCATTAACCCTGTCCGATTGAGTGTAGCCGACTTCCAGTGCTATTAGACCTGAGGGCTTTAAAACTCTTTTTGCTTCCGGTATAACGATTTCAAAGGCTGCTAGTCCCTCATCATCAGCATAAAGAGCCATCGAAGGTTCCCATCGCCTGACCTCTTCGGGCAGGATTGAACTCTCAGTTAGAGCAACATAAGGCAAGTTGGCAACGACCACATCGACACTTGTATCTTGGAACGGCTCCAACCAGTTTGCATGAAGAAGAGATAGCCTGTCGCCAATTTTATCTGCTTGGAGATCAAAGTTCTTCTTAGCGATCGATAGCGCCTTTTCAGACCGATCAGTCGCAACTACTCTAAGAGTTGGGTTCATTACAGCAAGAGTGATACCGATGCATCCGCTACCTGTCCCAATCTCTAAAATATCGACGTTGACTTTATCTTGAGACCACTTTAAAACAGTTTCTACAAGCAATTCAGTTTCGGGGCGGGGGATTAGCACATCGGGGGTAACAATGAAGTCGAGGCCATAAAATTCACGATAACCTAGGATGTAGGGTAAAGGCTCCCTATCGAGGCGGCGGTTGACTAATTCATTTAGTCGCTCATCGGCTTTTATATTAAACTCATCATTGGAATGAGCAAGAAGCCAGGTTCTTGATTGTTCGAGTGATGCTGAGACCAGCAATTCAGCGTCCAAACGCTCATCGATTCCGGCTTGAACCAGCTTTGCCCGAACCTTTTGGATCTTATCAAGAATTCTCATTAATGGCCTGTCTTAACAATTGACATAGTATAAACGCTCTGTCACATGACGCTTGCGAGCGCGACCAGCGCCATTGCCAAACACCGGATACTCTTGCTCGAATATTGTGACCTTTCCCAGGCGCCCTAAAATCTTCTTTATCGTATCAGATGTTAGTAAGCCCTCATCGCTGTAGCTTAAAAACAGATGTCGGCAGTGAAGACGGCTGACGAGATCTTCGAGGGCATGTGCAGCGCGATGTCGGCGGCAATAATCGCTCTTTATATAATCCCGATCGAACTTGCGGGTTTTGCCTTTAAGTTCAGGTTTGTTCCATTGGGCGATGTTTTCCAATACATGATATAAATCGCAATACTGACGGCTGTTATAGGGCGGGTCGAGGTAGACGGTGTCGCACTCGATTTGGTTAATGAGCGAATTGGCATCTTCGCAATAGACGTTGGCACTGGCACCGTCATAAAGCGTTGGCAATTTCAATTTCAATGGTTTCAAAACATTCTCATCGACCAAATGCTGCACGCTATCATTTCCGCCTCGGTGAATATTTTTTAGAAAGGCGTCGTATTGCCCACAGGTATTAGCCGCCCTATCTACGGCATAAAGTAAGGAGGTCAGAAGCACTTTATATTCCCAATCATCCAAGCTGGGTTTCAGTTTCTTGATTTCCTCCCTTACCCCATCAATCGCCGCCGCATTGTCCCATGTGAAATAGAGATTGCCATAGTTCTGAAACACATAACCCCATAGAGCCTCTGTGTGATTGAGTTCAGACAGGATCTCTTTCAAGCGTTTTAATGGCACTGACTTGGGGGGTTGGAGGAAGCAGCAATTCGTAACGTAATTTGAATACAGTAAGTCGTTGGCTATCACATGGTCGCAGCCTTTTTCTCGCCTAACTGTTTCAGCGACAACACCAGTTCCGGAAAATGGATCGAAGAATACGCCGAATTTACCATCCGTCTGCTTTCGCATTGCATCAAGCAGAAAGTCGAGAAGACGGTATTTCGCCCCCAGATACTTTCGATTTGAGATAGTCAGTGAACCTGGCATGTGTAAGCTCGCGTCCGTGATGATTACGATCCTTATTTCTCAACAACATAAGGTTTAAGCCGTGCCGCCATTTCGCCAACGACCTCCGCCTCGATTAGAATGCCATCTTCTCTATAATCAACTGAAATTACCTTGCCATACTCGTAGCAATCAGACACAAGGTCGCTCGATGAATAGGGAACGAGAGCAGTGGTGGAATTCAGTAGGTTTTGCACTATTTTCGTTAGCACATCCATCAAATAGGGTATGCCTTGTGCATGTTTAGCGGATATATAGACCGAATTAGGATGCTGTGAAACCAGTTCGCGCAATGGGTACTGATCGTGTACCAAATCGCACTTATTAAATACTGTTAGAATAGGCGTATTGCCGGCGCCAAGCGCATCGAGTGTTTCAAGCACAACATCATGCTGCAATTCCCACTTAGGGTTGCTGACATCGACCACATGCACCAAAAAATCTGCCTCGCTGACTTCTTCAAGGGTTGCTTTAAATGCCGCTACAAGACCGGCTGGTAGGTTCCGAATGAAGCCAACCGTATCGGTTAAGAAGATTGAATAGCCGTCAGTTAGCACGACTCGTCGAGTGGTCGGATCAAGGGTGGCGAAAAGCTTTTTATCGGTGAATATTTCTGAACCTGAAAGTGTATTGAGCAAAGTTGATTTGCCAGCGCTGGTATAGCCGACAATGGTCCCGAAGGGGAAAGGATAACGGCGTCTTGAATCGCGTTGATGCTGGCGTTGGCGGCGCAATTCTTCGATATCTTTTGCTAAAGATGATATCCGTTTTTTAACTACCTGACGGTCCGATTCGAGCTTAGTCTCACCAGGCCCTCGAACACCAATTCCACCCTGTTGACGCTCAAATTGTGTATAAAGAGTAGTAAGACGAGGTAGCAAGTAGCTTAGTTGGGCTAATTCAACTTGGAGGTAGCCTTCTTTTGAGTGAGCTCTTTGAGCGAAGATGTCTAAGATTAATTGCGGACGGTCGATGACCTTTGTTTGGAGGATCTTTTCGAGGTTTCGTCCTTGAACTGGACTTAGTCCAGCGTCGACGATTACCACATCGGCTTTAATTTCGTTTAAGTGGGCAAAAAGATCTTGTGTCATGCCCTTTCCGAGAAAAGTTTTCTGCTCCGGACGGGGACGCCTTTGCCTGAAGTCGGCTACAACCTCCAGTTCTGCGGTACGCGCCAACTCACGGAGTTCCTCTTCAACGTATTCATCATCAGCCTTGTTAGGATTAACGAAAACAAGCACTGCGCGTTCCGTTTGTTGCGTATTCTGAAATTCTTGTTTGGGCATTACAATATCAGTTTACCGCAATTCACTTAAGTTTTAGCTGGCTTGGTTGTGACGTGAGGGTTGAAGACTAGGGTATCTTAGCCCCTGTAAGCGGTAACTGGGAACTGCCCATTAGGTAGGAGTCTATGTTGTGGGCAGCTTCACGCCCTTCCATAATGGCCCAGACAACTAGGGATTGGCCACGACGCATGTCGCCTGCGGCGAAGATGCCTGGGATGTTGGTCATATAGTTGGTGTCGGCTTTAACATTGCTGCGTGCATCGAGTTCGATGCCAAGCAAATTTAGGAGCCCGTCTTTTTGGGGATGCATAAATCCTAGCGCCAGCAATACCAGGTCGGCTTTGATTTCGAATTCGGAGTTGGGGACTTCATTCATTGGTCGGCGGCCATCAGTACCTGGTTCACCGAATTCAACTCGGACAGCATTTAGCTTTTGAACGAGTCCTTTAGCTCCGCTGAATGACTTGGTATTGATGCTCCAATCGCGAATACCGCCTTCTTCATGGGCGCTCGATGTTCGAAGGATGAAAGGCCAGTTAGGCCAGGGCATTTCTGGAGTTCGCTCGTTAGGCGGCTTTGGCAGCAATTCGATTTGGTTCACTTCAACTGCGCCTTGCCGGATTACTGTGCCAAGACAATCCGCCCCTGTATCACCCCCGCCGATGATAACGACATGTTTTCCTTCGGCAGAGATTCGCTCTGGATTGATGATTGTATCACCAGCGTTAATTCGGTTTTGCTGAGTGAGGAAGGGCATCGCAAAGTGAATTCCTGCTAACTCACGGCAGGGGACAGGAAGGTCACGGGGAATGGTTGATCCGCCAGTGAGGCAGATGGCGTCAAAATGGGCACGAAGCTCTTCGGCAGTGATATCGACCCCAACATTTACCCCCATCTTGAAGATGATCCCCTCGTCAGCCATCAAGCGAAGGCGGCGATCTAAAACGCTCTTATCGAGCTTAAAATCAGGGATGCCAAATCGTAAAAGCCCGCCTGCGCGATCTGCACGTTCGAAAATGGTTACCAAATGCCCCGCTCGATTAAGCTGCTGAGCCGCCGCTAAACCCGACGGGCCGGAACCAATGACAGCCACTGTCTTTTCGGTCCGCTCTGAAGGTGGTTTGGATTGAACCCAACCCTGTTCGAAAGCATAGTCGATAATGTGCTGTTCGATTTGCTTAATGGTCACAGGATCACGGTTTATGCCAAGAACGCATGAAGCTTCACAAGGGGCAGGGCAGAGACGGCCGGTGAATTCTGGGAAGTTGTTTGTTGCGTGTAGCCTGTCAATAGCATCTTTCCATCGCTCGCGGTGCGTTAAATCCTGCCAATCGGGCATAATGTTACCAAGGGGGCAGCCCCATTGGCAAAATGGCGTGCCGCAATCCATACATCGAGAAGCCTGTACTCGAAGTTCATCAGGCTTAAGATGAAGGTGGACTTCCTTCCAATCCTGTTTGCGTTCTTTTACCGGCCTATCTGGCGCAAGCTTGCGATTATGTTTGAGGAAGCCTTTTGGATCAGCCATGTGGCGCCACCTCTGCCAGCTTCTTTATCATATCTTTGTATTCGGACGAAATGATCTTGACGAATTGAGGAAGGGTCGTCTCCCATGCGTCCAGTAACTCTCTAGCACGGGCGCTGTGGGTGTAGGCATAGTGGGATTCGATGAGCGCCAGCAGCGTATCAATATCCTCGCGGTCGGTTAAGGATTCAATTAGAACTTTACCGTTATCTGTATTCACTCGTTGTTTGAACTTACTGTCAATATCCCACACATAGGCGACGCCTCCGCTCATTCCTGCAGCGAAGTTGCGTCCGGTTTTACCGAGCACAACGACTATCCCGCCGGTCATATATTCGCAGCCATGATCACCAGTACCTTCGACTACTGTAGTTGCGCCGCTGTTTCGAACGGCAAACCGTTCGCCGACTATTCCGCTTAGATAAGCTTCGCCACTGGTTGCTCCGTAGAGTAGAGTATTGCCCGCGATGACATTTTCTTCAGCGTTATAACCGGCTGATTTAGGTGGAAATACCATTATTCGTCCGCCGGATAAGCCTTTGCCGAGGTAGTCATTTGCATCGCCTTTGAGTGTTAGTGTAATCCCCCGCGCCAAAAAGGCTCCAAAACTTTGACCCGCTGAACCTGTGAACCGAATATGAATAGTGCCCTCAGGCAGTCCCTGTTCGCCGTAGCGCTTCGCTACTTCGCCGGAAAGCATTGTTCCTACAGAGCGGTTCGAGTTTCGGATTGGGCCATCGATTTCGACTTTTTGGCCTGAATCCAAAGCTTTTCGACACACACCGATTAGGTGGTGATCGATTGCCTCATCCAATCCATGATTTTGTGCCTGCATACACCGTGTGGCTACCCCTTCCTTCGCTTCCTGCTTGGCTAGAAGAGGGGACACATCGACGCCGCTTGCTTTCCAATGATCGATTGCCGAGAGCGTTTCCAGCATATCGGTTCGCCCAACCATCTCATCAAAAGTGCGGAAACCAAGCTGTGCCATCAGTTCGCGGACTTCTTCGGCGAGGTATGTGAAGTAGTTGACAACATGCTCAGGTTTTCCGGTAAAACGTTGTCGCAATTCGGGATCTTGGGTGGCAATTCCGACAGGACAAGTGTTCATATGGCAAGCGCGCATCATCACGCAGCCCATGACGATTAAGGCAGATGTGGCAAACCCGAATTCCTCCGCTCCAAGCATAGCAGCGATGGCGATATCGCGTCCGGTTTTAATCTGACCATCGGTTTGAATGCGAACTCGGCTTCGCAAGTCATTTTTAACCAGAACCTGCTGTGTCTCCGATAGCCCAAGTTCCCACGGGATACCGGCATGCTTAATCGAAGATAGCGGGGAAGCGCCCGTTCCGCCATCGTAACCGCTGATGAGGATATGATCGGCATGGGCCTTGGCTACGCCAGCAGCAACCGTCCCAACTCCCACTTCTGAGACCAATTTAACTGAAATTCTAGCTTGGGGGTTCACATTCTTTAAGTCGAAAATAAGCTGAGCCAGATCTTCAATTGAATAGATGTCGTGATGCGGTGGAGGCGAGATGAGTGTGACCCCTGGGGTAGTATGGCGAATGCGGGCGATATATTCGTCCACTTTACGCCCAGGCAGTTCGCCGCCTTCACCAGGCTTTGCGCCCTGCGCCATTTTGATTTGAAGCTCATCAGCGCTAATTAGATATTGGGTAGTAACGCCAAATCTTCCCGACGCAACTTGTTTAATTCGACTGCGGCGACTGTCACCATTAGGGTCGGGTACATATCGTTCAGGGTCTTCGCCGCCCTCACCGGT
>JBAXQP010000028.1 GCA_037131655.1 bacterium
TTAACGACCAACGGGCGAGCGGCCGTTCTGGCTTGGTGGCATCCCTCTCAACAGCAATTAAGCCTTCAGGCGACCGCAATACTGATAAAATGACGAGTAAATGTTAATTTACACTGACTAATTAGCGTAACTAAGGATATAATAAGTATGAGAGTCGTAGAGACAAAAGGGAGTCAAAGAAAGTTTATAGAATGACAATAAGTTTGCCGTTGAAAAGATTCCAAAAACCAAAGGCGCAGGTTGTTCATAAAGAGGATCACCTTCCAGTTATTGCGATTGTAGGCAGTCCTAATGTGGGCAAAAGCGTGCTCTTTAACTGTTTAACCGGCCGATATGTGACCGTATCCAACTATCCAGGCACTACCGTCGAGACGATGACCGGTTATTGCACTATTGGCAAACAAAAATTAAAGGTAATCGACACTCCCGGTATGTATGGATTACATCCAATTACGGAAGAAGAACGGATTGCTCGGGAGCTATTAGCTCAAATTAATCCTCAAGTTGTCCTTCATATCGTCGATGCAAAGAACCTCGGACGAATGCTATCGCTTACTCTCCAACTCATTGAAGCAAAACTGCCTGTCATTCTTGTGCTGAACCTAATGGATGAATTGGAAAAGGCCGGCATGCAGATAGACATTATCGGCCTTAGCAAAAGGTTGGGTGTTCCTGTTATCCCGACGGTTGGGCTTAAAGGGCATGGAATTTCAGAATTAAAGGAGGCCATTGATGCCCATATTAACGGCATCAAAGCCATTTGAATATAGTCCCGAAATCGAGCGGATTGTCAGCCAAATCGCCGAAATGTTAAAAGGCACGTATCAGCTATCACATCGAACGGTAGCAATACTGGTACTTCAATATGATAAAGATGCGAACGATTGGGTTAAGCAAAGTGAAAATGAAGAGGTTTATGACTCGATCACTAAGCTTGTGATCCAGGCTGAGAAGGAGCTTAAGGAACCGATCGGTTATCGGATAGCTCTTGAGCGCCAAGCCGTGTCGAGCGCTTTGGCAGGCGAGTTTCTGCGTCAGGATATTAGACACTATAACCGCTTCCTCCAATTTACCGGCCGTCTATGCATGCATCCGATTTGGGGTATCCCCATTCTCTTTGTGGTGCTCTATTTCGGTCTCTATAAATTTGTCGGTGTGTTTGCCGGCGGGCTCGTTGTCGATTATATTAACAGCGTCGTTTTCGGAAACCACATCAATCCGTTTGTTACCCACTGGACGAATGCTATTATTCCTTATGAACCTATCAGACAGCTTTTGGTGGGGGAATATGGGATTTGGACGTTTGGTGTGACTTATGCTTTTGCATTAGTGTTGCCGATTGTCGGGTTTTTCTTCTTGGTGTTTGCCCTTTTGGAAGACAGCGGTTATCTGCCCCGATTAGCGCTCTTAGTTGATAGGCTTTTTAAACAAATTGGCTTAAATGGGCGAGCGGTTATTCCTATTGTTCTCGGTTTTGGCTGCGATACAACGGCGACTATCGTCACACGCATTTTAGAGACCAAACGCGAGCGGATCATCGCGACTTTCCTTCTTAGCCTGGTCATTCCGTGCTCAGCTCAGTTGGGCGTCATATTGGCGCTTCTGGCCGACCACCAATCGGCGCTTTGGGTGTGGGGATTAATATTAACGGGTGTATTTCTTTTGGCGGGCTTCCTTGCCGGTCGGCTAACTCCAGGGAAAGCGCCTGGGTTTTATATGGAAATTCCCCCGATGCGTATGCCTAGCTTTAGCAACGTGATGATCAAAACCATTAGCCGGCTTCAATGGTACTTTATGGAAGTGCTTCCGATTTTCATCTACGCCAGCATCCTCATCTGGGTTGGCCAGTTGACCCATCTGTTTGATCTCGCCATTAGATGTATTAAGCCGATTGTGCAAGCGATGGGTTTACCTGCTGAAGCATCGACAGCCTTCTTATTTGGTTTCTTCCGCAGAGATTACGGTGCGGCCGGTCTTTATAGCCTCCACGGAGCGCATCAGTTGAACGGAAACCAGCTTTTAATTGCTGCTGTAGTGTTGACGCTCTTCCTGCCTTGCATCGCCCAGTTTATTATTATCCAAAGAGAACGCGGGCTTAGAATGGCTCTCGGTGTGGCTTGCTTTACCGCCTTCTTTGCAATCTCTGTGGGCATTATACTCAACCAAATAATTCTCAGATTGGGGATGCATTTATGATATGTTCTTTGTGCCAGAAAGAGTTTGATGAGCAAGAAGCTGAAGCTGGGTGCAAGTCATGCGGTTTACACGGCGGCTGCCACCTCATTAAATGCCCGCACTGTGCTTACGAACAACCGTTGGTGCCGCGTTGGTTGAAAAAGCTTCGTGAAATGTTGAGCAAGAAACAGTTTTCAAGCAAGTCAGATGTGATAGACTCCCCTAAATAATGGACATCACCCTGAACAAATTGGCTAAAAGAAAACGAGCGACCGTAGTAACCATCAATCGTCACGATGGAACCCACTGGCGCAAACTCCTAGCATTTGGAATTGTCCCCGGCGCAACTTTAGTAGTTATCCAACGCTTCCCCGCCATTGTCATCCGCATCGGTGAAACCGAAGTAGCCCTTGACCTCGACACTGCCCGATTAGTGACTGTGCGTGTTGGGGAGTAATTAGCAGAGAAGCAATCAGCCGTCAGCCTAACCCTCGCCGCCCTTCGATATGGTCCGGATACCTACTCAGGGTTACGGGTTAGATATTAAATAAGGGCGACCCGATGGGGCGCCCTTATTTTGTGAAGACAGCTTATTCGTAGTTCTTGTGCCAACAGCCCATTAATCGCTCGAACTTGCCCTCTACTTCAATCTCGAAGACCGTAGCAGGGAAATCGGGAGCTTTTTCCGGGAGACCATGAAGGATTAACCGGCGATCGGTTTGGGTGAACTTAACAGGAACGCCGTCTTTAAGGTACTTGACGCTCAGTACCTTGGAGGTGATGCCTCCAAGGGCAAGTTCCTTGCCCGGCCAGCGGTGACAATGGTAGTAAGCGGTCTGTCCCTTGAGCGTAAACAGACCCATGACATTCCAATGATCTTCCAGCGGATCGGTTGCATCGTAAATTGACTTGCCGTTTCGCTTCATCCAATCGCCAACTTCACCTAGAATTTTCTCACATTCCGGAGGCACATCGCCTTCAGGAGTGGGCCCGATATTAAGAAGTAAGTTACCGTGGCCGATTGCTACCTGTCGAAGCATTTGGTGAACTTGCCAAGCGTTCTTATAATTGACATCGATGGGAGTGTAGCCCCAACTATCGTTGAAGGTCATGCAGGCTTCCCATGCGCGGCCGCTTTCAGCAGCAGTGATATGACCTTCGGGCGTTCCGAAGTCTTCAGGAATGCCTGAACGGTCGTTGATGATAATATCAGGCTGAAGCGCTTTTGCCATTCGGCACAACTTATCGGATTCCCATTCTTCAGCGTCTAGGGGCCAATTGACGTCGTACCAAAGGATGTCCAGCTTGCCATAATTGCTGCAAAGCTCTTTGACTGCTCCGTGGGTGAAATCGATGAAGCGGCGTCTAGCTGCCTCGTTTACCTTGCACATTGCTCCATCCGGATGATGCCAGTCCATCAGCGAATAATAGAAACCAACTTTCAGACCTTCTGCTCGGGCAGCTTCGACATATTCGGCAACCAAGTCTCGTCCAGGGCTGCGTTTGACGGAATTGTAGTCAGTCATTTTAGTATCCCAAAGGAAATATCCTTCGTGATGCTTGGTAGTCATGACCATATAGCGCATACCTGCCTGTTTAGCCGTTTTAGCCCATTGTCGAGCTGCATTAGGCTTGGGATTCCAGGTATCGGCTAATTTTTCATATTCTTCAATTGGGATTTGCTCATAATTCATTGCCCATTCATGGCGTCCTAGCTGGGCATATAGACCCCAGTGGATGAACATACCAAAGCGAGCTTCGCGAAACCATGCTAGCCGTCGAGCACGGTCCTGTTTCGGTGTCAAAAGCGTTTCACTCATATTGAGGCTCCTTCTAAAAAGTGCAGTTAAGAACTTAAGAAAGTCTACAACGGCGAGCCTCCCAATTGCAATTGATATTTAACATCCGGCGAAAGTATACGAAAAAGAAAATAGGCCTTTAGAACTAGGTGAATATATGCAGCTAAGTTGAACCAAATCAGCTTTTTATGCGTCTAACATATTATAGAGTTAGAAAATGCCAGGTTTTTAAAAAAAGCTGAAAATTTTACTAACAAAGAAGTAATTCTGAAGTCGTATAATATAGAGAGTTGTGGATGTTTTTCGAGGTTGATGACGATGCATGTCTGGACGACTGATGAAATTCTGAAATTAAGTTCGGTTATCGTGCATACCAAGTTGCAGGGGCAACCTGTGAGGCAGGCTTCGCCCGATTATAGGTTTCAGGAAAGACATCAGACCAGTATCTTGACCGAAGTCCGACGTAATTATCCCGACCTCAAGGATAGCGCGGCAATGAAGCTCTACTATGAGGCACGAGATGCGCGTCTTCAGAATGACATCCCGACGATGTTATTAAAAAGCCAACAAGTGGCAGAAGAATATTGGGGATATTGGCCCAATACTCTATGGTTGGCCTATGCGCTGAGAGTTTTTGGCAAAGATTACTTTCCGCAGGCGGAATTGGTCTTTACGGAAGCTGAAAAGGCAATCCAGTCTCAGTTAAATGGTAAGCTGCCGCTCGATGTGGTTCCGACCACTGAACCGGTGACAGAGTGTCACCTTCGAGAGTTGCTCTCGATGCTTTTCAATAATCATGCTGAATTTTATCGCGTTCAAGGCGAACTTGACAAAGCTTTTGAACGTATTAACAATGCACTTGAAGTTACCGATGAACGTTGTGCACGCGCGCGCCGATTGTTAGATAAAGCAGGTATCCTAGCTCAGAAGAGCGAATACGCGCAGTCAGCAGAAAATGTTGCTCTTGCAATTGAAGCTGATCCTTATGAAACGCAGCAGCAACTAGAACATAAGGCTCGACAGTATCCAGGTTTTACGCAAGTAGTTAAGGAGGTTCATTAAAATGATCCGCAAATTAATGTTGATCGTAGTTGGTTTAGCATTCGCCGTGAATTTGGCCCTTTTGGGTATGCCCAATAAGGCCAGTACACAGGTGATGATGGCATCAGGTCAGTCCAATGTTGATTCTCATACAGTTAATCCCAACAAACCCGACAAGGGCGATGAGGGTCCAGGCTAGTTTAGGCTTCGTTTCTCCAGCCGACGGGAATGGTACAGTCGGCAAGCACGTCCACAGTTACGTGACCAGCGGAGAATGTGAGAGAAGAAGATGTCTGAATTGAAAATGCCGCAAATACCGCCTTTAACGGTGGTTATATCAGACGAAGAGCTAGTGACCAAAGCCCAGCTAGGGGATAGGGAAGCTTTGGGAGAGCTATTGCGTCGCCATTCGAACCATGCCTACTATATCGCCCGCCAGATGGCGCCAAGGGATTATGAAGATGTTGTTCAAGATGCCTGCGTGAAGGCAACTGAAGCCATCGGGCAGTGCCGCGGTTCTTTCGGTGCATGGTTCACAACAATTGTCCGTCGCCAAGCCATAGATTTCTATCGTGCTCAAAAGAGGGTTGACCTGAATACTCAGCCGATTGAAACAATGCTTGTTGAACTGGCGGATACCTCATCTACACATGAATTCGAAATTGATGAAGGATCGCTCGACCTTGCGGATCAACTTGCGGAACTGATGGGCGGTCTTACAAGCACCCAGCGAGAAGTGATTGCCGCTCTTTATACGGAAGCTTCTGCAACCTCCCAGTCTTCCGCGTTAATAAAGCGCGCATCTCATCGTATCGGCAAGACTGAAGGGGCTGTCAGGAATGCGCTGTTCCAAATTCGACGAGCCATTCAGGAACGCGCTCCTGTTGGATTAATAGAAGAAATTATCGATCAAGCGGACCGTGATGATATTCTAATGGTTGTGTTGCAGCACATGGTGCCGGAGTTGTTTGAAGATCAGCTTCGAAGTCAACTTCACAAGCTTGCAGAGCTTGGGTTGAGTGAAGCCAATTGGTCTCTGGCGGCAATCCATACTTCAAAGAGCGCTTTGTGGGAATTAGGCTTTGTTGTTTGGCCTCGCACAGGTGCAAAATCCACCCCAACGGTGATCATCGCGGCTTGTGACTACGGTCGAAAATCACGCGCTGAGCTTTTAGAATGGGCAGCAGCGATTGAAATAAAGGTTCGTCAAGTGTGTGACGAAATAGGCCTACGGCTCTCCGAGCCTACAACGAATAATCACCTGCGTATAGCTAGCTCACGTTCTGATCTAGCACGTCTAATGGCTTAACTTAGTTTTCTCAATAAGGGGTCGGGCTTTAGCCCGACCCCTTTTCATTTTGCTATTGCCAAATGTGTCATTGCGAGGCTGTTTGTGCCGAAGCCTATTCTTTCGGAGGTAGGGGCAGGGCTTGCCCTGCCCTCCGGAGGACGCAGCAAGCTGCGCCCCTACAATACCCGTATCCCTGAGCAGCCCTTCAGCCCGTGTCGCAGGGAGTATAAGTCAGCGATCACCTTCTTTAGGTAAGCTACGTATATAGAAGAGAATCTATTAATTTGTCTGCAGGTTGGGGATGATGACTGGATTGAATCAGGTTTTTATTCTTATAGGCGGGGCGGTTGCTATTGGGCTTTTGGCTTGGTTCTTCTTTGGACCTAAAAAAGGCGAAAGCGTTGAGGTGATCGCGGATAAAGCCCCCCAGAATCCAACCGAACGGGTGGATTTGGATATTTTAGGGATGACATGCGCGTCATGTGTTATTCGTGTTGAGAAGGCGCTTCGGAGGGTTCATGGTGTTATTGAAGCGAATGTCAATCTAGCCGCCAAGACGGCATCTATTAGGATCGAGCTCGGGGCAGCCTCAACTCAAGAATTGCTTAATGCGGTTGATAAAATCGGATATGAAGCCGAGATTGCCAAAAAGAAGACCGTTTTAACCCTAAGAAAGGCAAGTGAAACTGAACAACGGGAATATTTCTACCGAATGCTTTTCGCTGCAATCCTAACCACGCCTCTTTTATCTTCTATGCTTCCAGGAATGCCGATGTGGTTGAGCAATTCTTATCTCCAATTCGTTCTGGCTTCAGGAGCGCTTTTCGGAACAGGATGGTCTTTTTATATAAACGCCTATCGATCGCTTTTGCAGCGCACCAGCGATATGAACGTGCTTATTGCCATCGGCACCGGAGCGGCATTCATCTATAGCGCGGTGGGAACCTTCTTTGGGGGATGGCTTATCAGTCACGGAATCGAGCCGCATCTATATTATGAAGTTGCAGCGACAATCGTTACGTTAATCCTATTTGGCCGTTTTCTCGAAGCTCGCGCAAAGGGGCGAACGAGCGCAGCTATTCAAAAGTTGCTTTCGCTCCAGCCTAAGATCGCTCGTGTAATTCGTGATGGTAATCTTGTCGAGTTGTCGGTGGATTTGGTCCAGATAAATGATCACATTCAGGTTCGACCGGGAGAACGTATCCCTGTGGATGGGATTATAGAGGAAGGCCAATCGGAAGTTGATGAAAGTATGCTTACGGGCGAAAGCCTCCCCGTTGAAAAGGCGAAAGGCGAGAAGGTGTTTACCGGCACAATTAATCAATCCGGAACCTTTATCTTCTTAGCAACAGGGGTTGGTGAGGATACGGCAATCGCTCGAATAGTAAATTTGGTACAGCAAGCTCAGGGGTCAAAAGCTCCTATTCAGCGTCTTGCCGATGTGGTGGCAGGTTATTTTGTTCCGGTTGTTATGATGATTGCGGTTGCCACTTTTACCCTATGGCTGGCATTCGGCCCATCGCCGTCTTATCTTTGGGCTCTGCAGAATTTCATTTCGGTCTTAATCATCGCCTGCCCGTGCGCTCTTGGGTTGGCAACGCCTACAAGTATCATGGTTGGAACCGGCAAAGGCGCGGAAATTGGCATTCTTATCCGAGATGCCGCGGCGCTCGAGACCGCCCATCAGATCGATGTAATACTGCTTGACAAGACCGGGACCATTACCAAAGGTAAACCCGAAGTGACCGACATCCTCTCATTAACGGAAATTGCCGAGGATGAATTGCTGCGCATCGCCGCGGTTGCCGAATATGGATCGGAGCACCCGCTAGCCTCTTCAATCTTGCATAAAGCTCAGGAAAGGAATATTCCTATTACTTCACCTGAGAAATTCAACGCTAAGGCCGGATTTGGCGTCGAAGCGGTGGTCAATGGACAAGATGTAATTCTCGGCAATGCCAGGCTCATGGAAAGCCATAATATCAACCTCTCGTCAGCTCAAAGCTATATGAATGAAGGCAAAACTCCCATTTATATTGCCCAGAATGGAATTCTTATCGGAATTATTGCGATTGCGGATATGATCCGACAGGGAAGCCGCCAAGCAGTCGAGCGCCTAAAGCAGATGGGGATTGAAGTGTGGATGATAACCGGTGATAATCCTGCTACTGCGAAAGCAATCGCTCGAGAGGCCGGAATTGAAAACGTTCGCTCTGAAGTTCTGCCTGAAAACAAGGCGCAAGTTGTGAAGGAATTTCAAGCGGGCGCAAAGCGAGTGGCGATGGTTGGGGATGGCATCAATGACGCTCCTGCTCTTGCTCAAGCCGACGTTGGCATCGCGATGGGCGGCGGCGCTGATATTGCGATCGAGTCGAGCGATATCACTTTGCTGCGAGATGATTTGAACGCTGTACCCGATGCGCTTCTTCTTTCACGGGCAACGATGCGAAACATAAAACAGAACCTATTTTTCGCTTTTATCTACAACATCCTCGGTATTCCAATCGCCGCCGGAGCACTCTATCCCTTCACTGGATTGCTTCTAAACCCCATGCTTGCCGCGGGAGCAATGGCTCTCTCATCCGTCTCCGTAGTAACCAACGCCCTCCGCTTAAGAACCTTGCGTCTAAGAGGGTAATATCAGCCATTAGCGCGTACTACTTACCCCCGTCTTTCCCAGGAATACCGGGTTCGGTCATTTTGTAGGGATCGAA
This sequence comes from bacterium, assembly GCA_037131655.1. Classification (NCBI taxonomy): domain Bacteria; species bacterium. Next base: position 9,021 of record JBAXQP010000028.1, read on the forward strand.
GATTTGTTTGATTTCCTCCTCGGTGAGAAGATTGCGCTCTCGGACGACATCAACGACTGACTTGTGCTCTTTTAGCGCCTGTTTGACAACATCGGCAGCGACGGTATAGCCGACGTGGGGGTTGAGAGCAGTGGCTAGGCTGGGGCTGGTTTCGGCATAGTGGCGGCATTTATCAGCGTCAGCGGTTATTCCTAGCACTGCAAAGCGTGTAAAGACATCGATACCATTCTTTAATATCTCTAAAGCGAAATGGGCGTCGTAAGCGATGAGGGGCATCATCACATTAAGCTCAAGCTGTCCGGCTTGGGTTGCCAGATCGATTGATTGTGCGAGACCGATTACCTGATAGCAGATCATGTTTAAATTCTCCGCCATCGAAGGGTTGACCTTACCGGGCATGATGCTGCTGCCAGGTTGAACGGCGGGAAGAGTGATTTCTGCAAGCCCGGTAAGAGGCCCTGAGCATAAAAGGCGCAGATCGTTGGCGATTCGCGTTAGTTCAAGAGCGATAATTCGAAGCGCAGCGCCTAAAGCGGCCATCGGCATCTGGCTTTCCATTGCCTCACACATATCTTCTGCCGGCCGGAATTGTATGCCTGTCCACTGACTTATCAGCTCAACTACTCGGAAACGATAGAGGGGATCAGTATTGATGCCAGTTCCGGCGGCGCTTCCACCTATTGTGAGTTCTTCAACTTCATAAGTCGCCTCTTTGAGCAATCGCTTGCACTTTTTCATCGTAATTGAATAAGCGGTGAACTCCTGACCTAAACGAATCGGAACTGCATCCTGTAAATGAGTACGTCCCGATTTAAGGACGTGATCGAACTCAACTCCTTTTGCGGCAAAAGCTTCGATAAGTCGATCGAGAACCGGCACAAACTCGCTAATTAGGAGGCGTGCTGCAATCCGCATGGCTGTTGGGAAGGTATCGTTGGTCGATTGGCCGTAGTTGACGTCGTCGTTTGGGTTTACGAGGTTGTATTGTCCCTTCGTTCCGCCAAGTATCTCAATCGCGCGATTGGCCAGCGCTTCGTTGACGTTCATATTAAACGAGGTGCCTGCGCCAGCCTGAAAAACATCTACTACAAACTGATCGCGCAGCTTGCCTTCAAGCATTTCATCAGCAGCTTTGACAATAGCATCGGCTTTTGCGGGATCGAGCAGGTCTAATTCCTTATTCGCAATCGCGCATGCTTTCTTGAGCATCACATAGGCTTCAATCATGCGCGGATGCTCGCGAATTCCGCTAATTGGGAAATTCTCGATTGCCCTCAGCGTTTGAAGCCCCCAGTAGACATCGGCCGGTACTTCTCGTTCCCCTAACGAATCTTTCTCAATTCGAGCAGCCATATTATCTCATCCTCCCATCCTATCTCACTCATAAATACCCTATAATACCAACCAAACGATATATCAAAAGGCGAGTAGGGAAATAGGTAAGAAAGCATAAATATACCAAAACAAAGCCTAATCTTCGTCGCTGCTTTGGGGGGAGCGGATGACGGATATTATTTCTTGAACGGCGCTTTCCATTGCAGGGCTGTCGAGTAAGGATTGAGCGATTAGGCGGTGGCCGTGCATGACGGTGGTGTGATCGCGGTTGCCGAGATGCTTGCCAATAGCCTTCCAAGATAGTTGCGTATGCTCGCGTGCGAGGTACATCGCAACTTGTCTTGCCTGGGCGATATTGGACTTGCGACCTTGACCGGTCATCTCATCCGCCGATAATCCAAATTGTTTGCAGCAAGCCTTGATAATGGCTTTAACCGTGATGGCGGGACGATAAGGAGTCGGCTCGATGAAGAAGGCTCCGAGTACTTTGGCGGCTAATTGTGTGGTTACCGGTTGGTTGGTGAGTGATGCCTGGGTCATTAGGCGGGTCAGCGCGCCTTCCAACGAGCGGATATTGCTCTGAATTTTGTCGGCCACATAGTAGACCACGTCCATCGGGATTTCGAAATTATCGGCTTCTGCTTTTTTTAGCAAAATAGCGGCTCTTGTTTCAAGATCGGGAGCGGCGATATCGGCTACTAATCCTTGCTCGAAGCGCGACCTCAATCGTTCTTCCATCAGATAGAGCTCTTTGGGCGGACGATCGCTGCACAGGACGATCTGGCGGCCGGTTTGGTAGAGAGCGTTGAATGTGTGGAAGAACTCTTCCTGCGTTCGTTCTTTGCCGGCGATGAATTGGACGTCATCAATCAGCCAAAGCTCCACGCTGCGCAATCGTCTTCGGAAGTGCTCAATTCGCTGCTCGCGAACCGCAGTCACATATTGGTCGGCAAAAGCCTCGCCGCTCATATAGGCAACCCGCATATTCGGGCAATTCGTCAGCACTTGTTGGCCTATGGCATGCAAGAGGTGCGTTTTTCCCAACCCAACCCCTCCGAAAATGAAAAGCGGATTGAACTTAAAACCCGGATTTTCGGATACAGCGCTTGCGCCGGCATGTGCCAATCTGTTTGATGGGCCAACAATGAAGCTTTCGAACGCATACCGATCAACAAATTCAGGGCGCGGAAGGAGTTCTAGGGTTTCCCTTCTTGAATAGGTGGGAGAAGGGCTTGCCATGAGCGGATCTTGAGGCACTAGCGTGCCTTCCTCGGGGCGGACAAGGATGAACTCCAATTCAACCTTCTCGCCGAGTTGGCTGCCGATTGCGCTCGCTATCATATGCGAATAGCGACTGCTGAGCCAAGTCTTGTCGAATTCGTTAGCGACACCCAAAACGACCTTACCGTCGACATAACGCACGGGTTTTACTGTTGGAAACAGCACGCGAAAAGTCGGTCGGTCGATCTGGGTAGTCAAGTGACGTAGCGCGCCATCGAATGCGCGTCTTAACTTGGCTGTATTCTCTTCTTCACCTAAGCAAAGCTGTTGTCTTTCCTCAACCACGAAACCCTCCTGGGGATGGACATTGTAGCATTGAGTCAAGAGCAGAGCAAATCGGGAAAAGGCAACCTCGTCCCGATATATAACATGCTTGACCGTGAGTAATCATTTTTACTGAAAAATTTGTCGATTTTTAAAGTCGGAAAAGCTGTTTGACCGTCCGGTAAAAAAATCTACTCCCCGACCAATTGGACAACGATTTCACGCTGCCTCGGACGGGTATCAAAATCAATCACAATTATCTGCTGCCATGTTCCAAGAGCAAGTTTTTGACCTGAAAACGGCACACTTAGCGAAGGCCCCAACAACGACGCCCGCACATGACTATGGCCGTTATCGTCATTCCAAGTGGCCTCATGATCGTAATGGGCATCTTTAGAAGCGATCTGCTCAAAAAGCCGAGGAATGTCATTCTCGACCAATCCTGGCTCAAATTCGACAGTAGTGATTCCTGCAGTACTTCCAATAACAAACACACAAGCAATTCCGTCACTGATACCGCTTTGGGTGATAATATGTGCAACTTCTTTTGTTATATCGCGAATATCAGTATTCCCATTCATATGAAGGCTAATTTCAGATGTATGAACCATATTGGACCCTTTCCCTACCGCATAAATGCTGATGTGAAGTATGCTTTATAGGATAGCGTAAAAGCAGGGATTTTGGAGGCCTTATGTTAGTTGCCGCTGCAGGATTAGTGATGGTGATTGGAATGGGGAGTGCTCCCACAGCCCAGACCGCTTACGATTTGCTCAAAGAATGGCCAAAGGCCAAGGTTGAGAACCAAATGGGGGAGGCAGTGGTCCGCCAAATTACCTCCGGTGGAGTGAAACTGAACTCAATTTCCCTTTGTCCCAGCAAACAACGCGCCACTGCGACCTATGAACTCATTTTGCCGAGGGGTAATGTCGACGAACGTTTGGCGCTCACTTTCCAAGTGGGATTGGATGACAACCTCACTCAAGAAGACAAACAGATTCAATCCGATGGTGTGCGTTTTTTTGTCGATATCAATGGACTAACTGTTTTCACCTCTGATAACACTTCGCCCGGATGGGTCCCGTGTTCAATCGATTTAACTGAATATGCCGGACAGACTATTCGACTTGTCTTTTCGACAGATTCCAAAGCCAACACCAACTTTGATTGGGCAAGCATCGCCGTTCCACGAATTACGCGTTTAGGTGGCACGACTTCCAGCATCACAAAAATGACCAAAGGTATTCTGGAGGTGCGTTCGACTAAAGCTGAAACAGTTACATTGGAAATGGATGGTCCGAATGGCCGCACTGTGAGCAAAGTCAGTCTGCCAATTACGCCTTCCTCCTCTTTTTACTATCCCGTTGATGGCTTGCAAGGCAAATATGACTTCGTAAAAGTCGTTGGCAGCACATCGGCTAAGCTGTTCTACTATCCTTTCAAACCTCAGATGAAGCTGTCGAGCGTCACTGCTTCAAAGGGGCTTGTTACGTTAGGTGAGACTTTTGAAGTCAGAGCGATTGTTCGAAACGACGGCGAAGGGGTTTATGAGGGGGGCAAATCGAGGCTTGGACTTGGGAATGCTTCCGGCTTGCATGTACTAGAAAGAGGAGAGCAACCAATTGGTTCGCTGCTGCCGGGTCAGACGGCAGTTTATAAATGGGCGGCGAAAGCTACCAGCATTCAAAATCCAAACAACATTTTAGTGAAGATGCTTGGCGAGCAGATGGACGCGATGGTCGGAATTATTCCCGTTGCACCTCCTCCACCAACAATCACAAAGCAAGGCCTGGCCGCAGTGGCATATAATTCGACGGCATACATTCAAAATGAAACCATGCGACTGGTATTTCAACGCTCATCTGAAGGTTCTGCAGCACGCATTTTCGCTAAAACAGCTTCTGGATGGACGCAGGTTGCGGTTTGGTCACCTCTAACACTAATTTTGGGGAATGGCTCAGGAGCTCCAACACGAACTTATACCCTGCGCCTAAACCATACCTCTGCCTCCGTTTACGGCACGACTGCTGCGGTTCGGCTTAGAGGTGAAACCAGCGACCTCTGGGCAATGGAGGTCGAATGTCGGCTTCAGAAAGGCTCGCGGGCTGCACAACTAATTGCCCACATCAAACCGCGAGTAGGAGCCGATATCAAGGCAATCTGCTTCCCTGATATTAAAGTGGCTGATAGCCCTCTTGGCGTAAAAGAGGCGGCGTTGTTTCCGGGATTGGAGTATCTATTTCAAGATGAGGCTTCGGGTAAACCGAGCGAAGGGAATTTGTTGGGAACACCCTGGTCACCTCATATTTATAAAATCACAGCTCCTTTGATGGCAGTTAGGCTTAGAAGCGCGTTGGTGGCCTTGAATTGGGAACCTCTTCAGGATTGGGCAACGGGTTATAATGGCTTAAGCACTCAATTTTCCAGCCCCAACTCCCTCGAAAATGAAGACAATCACAAAATGGCTTTATGGGTTCCTTCGGTTCGTGATGTAGCTGACGAGGATACCTTTCCAGCTCAAAGGCCTTTCTATCTGGGAGCAGGAACACCGATTACCATCACTGCCAATCTGGTCGTGCTGCCTAACAGTTCTTCACTGCTCGATATTGTCGATTGGTATGTTAGCGCTAAAGGCCTCCCTTCGCTTCCTTCACCAAGCCATAGCGGGATTAACGCAATTGATTTTCTTACCCAAGGGCTTTTAAACAGCTACGATCCTGACCAAAAAGCCTGGCGTCATACCAATACCGGTCCCGTTTCCTTCGACCCGTTAGTTGCGTTGCCGATCTTGATGCAAAGTCGTATCACAAATAACTCCGACCTCAGATTGAGGGCGCTAGATCAGATTAAGGAATCCGTCGAGAAAGTAGGCATAGGTTCTACGGGAGTGTTGGCGTTTCATCTTGGTGATATAGAAAAGGCGCTTGCAGCCATGAGGAAGGATGTTGAAGGCCTCATTCGAAGCCAGAAAGCTGACGGCTCATGGGCATGGACACCCCCAACAGAGCTGCATAAAGTGTTAGGGCGTACTGGTGACACCTCTTCCGGTTACTCTGGAGCGAATGCGGCGATAGTTTGGGAATATGCGCGAATAACGGGCGATTCGGCGGCGATGGAGGCGGGCAGGAAGGCGTTACGTTTCTTAGACACACTAAGCCGTCCAGAGGGCGCACAGACATGGGAATTGCCATTACACGTGCC
>JBAXQP010000029.1 GCA_037131655.1 bacterium
GCATCAGTTCGAGCGAATATAGCTTCGTTGAGGAGGTGGACCCAGTTGACAAAATCGTCCGCTCGGCCTTCAGCCGATACACGGTGTATAAAAAGACCGGGGATTTCTTCTTCTTCGGCAGGAGCGTTGGGGTGATCTGCGGTTACGACATGTACTTCGATGCCTTGCTCAACAAGCGCATGAGACAAGTCGTAAACATGACGCGCAATTCCACCTACGAGTTTCGGGGGGTATTCCCACGACAACATGACTACGCGCATACCGTATGCCTCCTCCGTCTCACCAAACAATCATCTATTTAGTGGGAGGTCCCAAGGTGGGACCTCCCTTGATCTTCTTTGCAGTCAAATTCCCCTTCGAAAAGGGTAACTACATTCGTCGCTTGCGCTTAGGCGCTTTGCTGGAAGGACGATTATCATTATCCTCTTCAGAACCTTCGGTCGTTGTCGTTTCTGATGACACGGCTTTGGGTTTTGTCGAAGGAGCAGGCCGGTTAGTAGATGGCGTTCCTGATGTCTTGCGAGTATCAGTAGATACCATCGGCTTGTCCACTACAACCTTGGCAGTATTAGCGCCGCGAGCTCGCCAGTGTTCCCAGATAACCAGTATCTGAGCGGCGTTAAAGATGCTCGAATAAGCGCCGGAGATAACACCAATTAGCAATACCATATGGAAGTGCTTAAGGTCTGTTGTAACGCTGCCGTACATGAACAAGATAAACACCGTGATGGCGACAGTAAGGCTCGTTAAAATAGATCGCGCAAACGATTGAACGATACTTCTATTAACCAAACCATCGAAGGAATCACCGCGCAGTCTCAATTTTAAATTTTCTCGTATTCTGTCGAAAATAACGATTGTGTCATGCACGGAGAAACCGATCATGGTCAGCAATGCAGTGATAAAGAGGGCGCTTATCTCCCAGCCAAAGAAATAGCCGAAAATCGCTGCCGATCCCATCATGATCAACACGTCGTGTAGAGTTGCGATAATAGCCGCGGCGCCATATCGGAAGCCGGACCAACCGCCTTCAATCGCGAACCGGATAGTGACAAAGATGAGGATGAAGAAACACGCCAATATGACTGACAAGATGGCGTTTTTAACCATTTCCTCGCGAATAATGCCACCGATATTGTCCACGTTAGGAGCTACGGTTACGTTGGTAATGGCAGGGGTCATTGCTCCCAATGCAGCATTGAGATTTTTGCCTACGACTGTTAATTCAGATGAATTAGTAGGCGAGAGCTTGACGTCCTCAACATATATGTTTTGAACTTTTAACTCGCTGACAACTAGATCGGGCTTCTGGGACATTGCTTTAGGCAAGGTGAAGATCACCTGAGTAACTTTGCCCTTGCTGAATTCTGGAATGCTTTGCCCGATTGTTGTCGCGATAACATCGGGTGTTTCTTTAAACGATGAAGAGGTAATCGAAACCTCTTTATTACCTAAAGTAAGCCCTACATTATCAGCAGTCAGACCAGCTTCGCTCAACTTAGCTTTAACCTGGTCGGCAGTTAGAGTTAGAGGAGTCGGTAGAGAATAAGTGAACTTCGAAACCTGTGGAGGCACGACTTTAATGATCTCATTCGTGATCAACGCCTGTGTCAGCAGAGCAGTATCTTGTCCTAATCGCGCAGTATCTTTCTTCTTTAGCCTGAACTTAAGAATGAGCTGTTTACCGTTGTCGGCAAGCTGCACGTTATCGACATCAACAGGTTTACTGTTTTCTCTTAGTTTGCTTTTTATCTGTTCTGAAGTGCCCTTAACAGGCTCACTTAGGACATAAGTAATCTCGGTTCCACCCTCGAACTCGATGTTCTTCTTGATGCCACCCTTGCTCATGTAAAAGAGGCCAGGAATGATAATCAGTAGGCTGAAGGCGATCCATATCCATCGCTTACCGACAAAGTCGAAATGGCTTTTACCTGCAATCTGTCGTCCCAAGCCGAAGAATCGTGGGTTTTGTGCAACTCCTCTGCCAACCAGCAAGTAGAGCAGTGTTCGCGTAACTGTGATGGCAGTGAACAGAGATATTAAAACACCGACGCCTAGCGTGGTAGCAAAACCTTTTACAACGTCAGTGCCATACGTAAATAGCACCGCGCAAGTGATAAGAGTGCAGAAGTTCGAGTCGAAAATAGCGGTAAAGGCTCGTTTGAAACCGGCATCGATGGAGGCCATCAAAGTCTTGCCGTTTCGAAGCTCTTCCTTCATGCGCTCGAAAATAAGAATGTTCGCATCCACGGCCATACCGATGGATAAGATGAAGCCGGCAATACCGGCCAGCGAGAAGGTTACTCCCATCAGCTTGAAAGCTGCGTAGCAGAACAACACATATAAGAGCAGGGCGATACATGCCAGAAGGCCTGGCAGCAGATAGTAGATAGCCATGCCAACCATGATGACTGCTGCCGCTATCAAACCGGCTTTCAGGATCATCATTAAAGCTTTCTGACCGAGGGTCGGTTCGATCGTGCTGCTCTGAACGATTTCTAAGTCAACCGGTAAAGCGCCTGCATTGAGAAGCGATGCTAACTGCGCGGCTGATTTGGAATTGAAGTTTCCTTCGATAATCGGTGAGGAAGCGCCGGAACGGCCTGTAATATTATTAACTGGAGCAGAAATTATTTTCTTGTCCAGGACGATAGCGAGATATTCTTTGAAATGGCTTGTTTCAGAAACAAAATTACCGAATGCTTCTTCACCTTTGGGATTGAAGCGAAGCTGCACCACGGCTTGTCCGCCGCTATTTCCGCCGCCAGAGCTAACACGAGATTCCGGTTTCAGGTCAGCGCCGGTAACGATAACTTCCGCAAAATCGGGATTAGCTATCAGCTCTTCGTATTCTTTCTGAGTTTCGCCATCAGGTTTTATAAGCCTATTATTAGATGTATCGACAAAACTGATTGTCTCGTTTGACTGGTCGTCACCATGTTGAATGATATAGCGGCGAGTCTTGTCTTTGTCCGTTTGGACATTTTTCAGCCAACGAAATTCGAGGCGGGCAGTCTGCTGAAGAAGTCCCTCAGCCTCAAGGATATTGGTATAGCCCGGCAGCTCAACGACGAACTGATTGTCACCCTTGGTATGAACAGGGGCTTCTGTGACACCGAGAGTGCCAGAGACACGACGAGGTAGAATCTCGCTTGCAAGCTGAGACCTCATCGCCGGCCAGTTTTTCTTGTCGTTGACAGAAAGAGTTTCTGTTTTAGCTCGTAGAACAATACGCGCGCCGCCTTGGATATCCAAGCCAAGGTTCACCTTGATCAGGATAACTGCACTAGCAGCGAGGATAGCCAAGACTACAATACCGAGTAGCCAATAATATGTTTGCTTCAAAGCGATGCCGCCTCCTTGTAATCGTTCGCTGCCGTACCTTAATTTGAACTTAAGAAGATCAAAACGTAGATACCGGAGCACAATTCAATCAGTGTGGATTATAGACGAGACGCGAAGGTGATGTCAACGGTGAATATAACGGGAAGCTAGCTTGAAGTGTATCATACCTTGAAATCTATAACCTTTCACCAGAATTCAGCAGGAACTAAGCTAAACTTATTGAATTAAAATATATGGCCATTTGGACACAGGAACAAGAGAGAGCTATTAATAGGGCGCAGGGGGCTATTTGCGTGGCGGCGGGGGCAGGCGCGGGCAAGACGGGCGTGATTGTGGCACGATTTCTCCGGCTTGTTCGGGATGAACATATTCTCGCTGACCAAATTCTCACCATTACTTACACCGAAAAAGCGGCGCAAGAAATGAAGCGCAGGATTGTGGAGGGATTGGAACGCGAAGGCCTGCTTGAAGAACGTCGAAGGGTTGAGTACGCCTATATTCATACGATTCACGGCTTATGCCGAAGGCTTTTGGCGGAAAATCCCTTCGAAGCTGGGGTTGATCCCCAATTCCGGGTTCTGGATGATCGAGAAGGAAAAGCATTGTGGAACCATGCTATCGAGGAAGTAGTCCAAGACGCGCTTGAAGAGGGGGGAGCCATTGCACGCCTAATCGGCGCGACTTCTTCGATGCCCGTCTACGGCGGCAATCGTAATGATTTGCTTAATCCGCTTCGAAGTTTGCTGAATCCGCTTATTGAAAGAGTTCGGAACTATGGCCTCTCCTGCGAAGAGATTGCCGAATGGGGGCAACGAGAACTACAAGAAGTCGATCTGCCTTTTCATCCCGCCCTCGAAGAATATAAGCGGCAAATGCTTTCTAATCTTGAAGCTGCCGCTCAGGAAAGTGGGCAAGCCCTGCTTATTTCGGCTGTCAGCGCTATTAAACGAATAGAACCTGATAGTAATAACCCAATGCGTAGCTGGCTCGATCAGGTCGTACCTCTCCTTAGCGAACTTTCAAACCAAGCTAAACAAGCTCAGAGTTGGGATTTGAGGGATTTAGGCCAAGCGAACTCAAGAGTTTTGGCATCAGTTGATCCTGAGAAAGAACGCCAGTGCGCCGAACTTGCCTCCGGACTGCTTCAACTTATTGCACAAATCTGGCAGCGTTTTGATGTGATGAAACAGCAAGCCGGGGGATTGGACTTTGAAGACCTCCAGCAACGGATGCTCCAACTTTTGAAAAGCTCTGAAAATGTCACTGAACGCTATCGTCGCCGCTTCAAATATATTATGGTGGATGAATATCAGGACATTAATCCGGTACAAGCGAAGCTATTGGAACATTTAGGCGCTGAAGGGAACTGGATGATCGTCGGGGATGAGCGCCAAGCTATTTACCGATTTCGTTTTGCCGATGTGAACTTGTTCCGACGCCAAATTGAGCAAATAGGAAATACTTCAACACGAAATCCGGAACGTGCGGCCAGTATCCCCCTCCAAATTAATTTCCGATCCCGTCCGGAGATATTAAATTTTGTTGCAACTGTCTTCTCCAAACTCTGGCACGGTGATAACTACCAAGCATTAGAAACCGGACGGGATATTCTGCCGAAAAATCAGCCGAGCATTGAGTTATGGATGCATAGCCAGATATTTCGCCGAGGAGAGGCTGAGTGGATCGCATCCGAAATTCGCTCGTGGGTTCAAAATAAGTCTTTAGAAGTCTATGACAGCAGCCTGAATGCAATGCGCCCCGTTCGCTATGGCGATATTGCGGTGCTCATGCGCCAGTTCACTCGCATCACTGATTATGAGCAGGCATTCCAAGCAGCGGATATTCCCTTTTTTGTCGTTGGCGGAGGTCGAGGGTATTTCACTCGATACGAAGTACACGATCTGAAAAATGCGCTTCAAAGTCTCTGCCGGCCTGATGATGACCTCGCGATCGCCTGCCTTTTGCGTTCGACGATGGTGGGAGTAAGTATGGATTCGCTAGTGTGCCTGTCGAACCAAGCGCAAGAGAGAGGAAGCTCCCTTTATGAGACCCTCAAAACCACGCTTGAAGTCGTGCCTGAAGCTGATGTGCCGCTTATTAAGCGCTTTTTGGAATGGTTCGAGCCTTTGTTGTTAATTGCAGATCGTTTGTCGGTTGGAGTTGTTTTAGAGCGTCTACTAGTTGAAACCGAGTATGACGCCAAATTGCTTTGCCGTGAAAATGGAGCACAACAGCTTGCGAATGTTCGAAAACTCATCCAAATGAGCTTCGAAACACCTGATGTGCAACTGGGTGAGTTTGTTGAGCGTATTTCAACACTAACTTACCTTCGCCAACGAGAAGGTGATGCCCCGACCCACGATGAGTTCTCGGATGTTGTGCGCTTCATCACCGTTCACAGCGCCAAAGGGTTGGAATTCCCAGTTGTGATCATGGCCGACCTTGATGCAAAAAAGAATCGTCACGATCAACGAGTTGAAGTTGACTTGGCCAATCAGCGAATTGGGGTTGAATGGCGTAATTACTCCCCCCTAATTCATCGGCAAATACAAAAACAAGAAGCTTTACTTGACCAGCAGGAAGAGCTGCGGCTTATATATGTCGCAATGACTCGCGCGAAAGAGCATTTGGTTATTGCTACCCCCCAAATGGGCCAACAACAATCCTGGGCGCTTCTCATACGTCCAGCCATCCCCTTAAAACTTCGTCAGACTAATGAAGACTACCAAGATTGCGAAATCGGTAACTGCACCGTCCGAGTAAAACGCCGTGAGGGGAAGGAATGATGGCATCCCCCCCCTACGCGGTTTCAAGAAGTTTATACTTTTCGCCTCAAAAACCCTGCTCAATTGCTCTAGGCTCTTTTCCGTTTTTCCAGGTTCGTTTTAAGGCTTGCCAGAGAATAAGGGCAGAGAAAAGGGTCCAGAGAATGCTCCAGACGATAGCGGGGATATGGGTGAAACTCGCTAAAAAAGCGGCATCGTTATCGGGAATTCCTGCCGTATTCAACCGCATCAATACCGACAAATCCCAAAGAGCCGATAGGCAGCACTGGACTGCCAGGAATTGAAGAAGGAAAATCGAAAGCTTTCCTTTAACATAGAGACCTGCTAGCAATAGAAGCCCAGCTAGGATAATGCCGGTCCAAAAACCGAAGCTAAAAATCGGCGACACCCACCAAACGGTAGTGAAAAGAATTACTGCGAAAAGAATGTAAAACATCGAAGTTGCCAATTTAGGTTTTTGGCTAAGCAGAAGAAGTGTCGCGCCAAAAAAAGTGGTCCCAATATAGCCTGCTGCGGCAACAAGAAACCTCCAACCCCCAATAACCTGCACCGACCCACTTCCATCTCTGGCAATCTGCATTTGGCTTGCGCTTCCATGGGTGAACACTGCAGCGAGCGCATGACTTAGCTCATGAAGGAAGGTTACGAAGTAACGAAAAGGAAGGGTAATCGTATGCCCAAACGGGATGAACCACAAAATTATAACTAAAAGAGATGCTGCTATAAGCGATCTGCGTACTTGAACAGAAGTTGGCTCGGGATGAACTCGAGCATCCTGGGCGCTGACGTCCATGAATTCCTCCTGAATAATGAAATAGCCCTCATCCTGAGGGCTATTTCAAACTTAGCCCATACATAGCATTCGCGGCTGAAATAATTGATCCTGCTGCGCCCTGCACCCCCAACTGATCGGTATAAAGGGTCATGTCATAATAAGCATCGTTGTCAGGATCAAGCCCGAAGAGATTGCGGATAAACTCGGTTCTCTCTTTATCGACTTGATGTAGCGCATCAGTTGCTTTGCGATCTGTAAGGTCATGCTCTTTTGCATAGTTCTTAAGACGAAAATTGAAGGACGCTTTCACGCAGACATTTAAAGCTTTTTTCAGCAAGAAATTTGCTCCACGTCCTACGATAAGTTGACATCCGGAATGGCCAAGCGAAAATAGAACCTCTGCCAAGTGAAGTCGGTAATCTGCTTCATTGAAAGTTCGGATGCCGAGCATGCTCTCAACGACTTGGGTGAATTCGGAGTGATGGTGTTCAACCGCTTCAACCAAGTGCGAGCGCACCGAAGCATGTTCGGCGATAGCATCGATTAGTTGCTTATCCCACAATTGCCAGGGAGCGCCTAATTGCCGCACAACCTCCTCAGCAATCTCATCACCACATGAGCCTGCCTGTCGTGAGAGGGTAATAACGGGATTCGTTTTCTTTTCCAGAGCCTGCAAACGTTCTTTGCGGGCTTGTTCGAGAATCAACCACTCCCGAACGCGTTCATCAGCCAAAGTTTTCGATGAAGGGTTAGACATTTTCGTGCCCCCTAAACGTATTCAATTCCACTATCAGTATACGACATATCCATCCAAACTGCCAGAGCCTGTTCGTTTTTTACTGATAGACAAATTGTGGAGAAACGTAGAGGATAAGGTAGGCGTCGTAGTGATTTGATCGGATGGCTGCTAAAATATATTTGCGACTAACGCAATTTTTCTTTTATCTCGGGATATTTTGCATGGCTTTTAGTCGTAATCTAATGCAGTGAGGCAATGCCAAGGTGATTATCTGCACTCATAGTCCGGAAGAGACTATATTATTCGGCCAAAGGCTGGGTCAATTGCTCCAAAAAGGTGAGGTTATTAGTCTGATTGGTGAAATCGGCGCAGGTAAGACAACTTTGGCGAAAGGAATCGCTCGAGGATTAGGTATCGATCAACCGGTGCGAAGTCCGACTTTTACACTGATTCACGAATACTTATCCTCGCCGCCGTTCTATCATATTGACCTCTATCGTTTGGAGGAACTCGAGCAAGTGGCCTCGCTGGCGCTTGATGAGTATTACGATAACGGAATTACAGCGATTGAGTGGGCTGAGCACGCGGGGGAACTCATCCCTGATGAACGACTTGAGATTCTTATTTCAAAACCAGTGAACAATGAGCGTCAAATTCAGTTAATAGCTTATGGAGTGTCTGCACAAAGAATTTTGGATAAATTGAGGATAAATGATGTGGCTACTTGCGATTGATACGATTGGTAGCGTTGGGTCGGTTGCCTTATTAGAAGATGGCGCTTTACGAATTGAAACCCGTTTTGCTCATCATCACCGTGTCAGCGGAGCTGTGTTGGCGGCGGTTGAGTTCATTACTGGTCAGGTTGACATCACTCTCAAAGAGATAGATGTCTATGCTGTCGATTGTGGGCCGGGATTTTTTACCGGTGTTAAAATCGGAGTGGAAATTGCAAAAACACTGGCACACGTTCATAACAAACCCATGGTCGGGATAGGCAGCCTTGAGGCGTTGGCATATGGTACCCATCTCAAGCAGGATTCCCTTCTAATATCAGTCTTGCCGGCTCGTAAGGGTGAAGTTTATTACCAACTCTTTACTCAGAAGGGAACGCTAGCGCCTCCGCAAGTTGCCGAAGTTTCAGAATTAGCTCAGCGGGTAGCTGCTCGAACTGAGTCTACTCATCTTTTTGTTGGGGAAGGTTGTCATCTATACCGCGACCTATTTGCAAATGATGTCGGAGAGATTGATATATTACCGGCGCGTTTTCCATCGGCTGAAGCAGTTGCCATGCTTGCTCATAAAATAGTTCTCAGTGGGAAAACTCAGTCCGCATTTGATTTGTTACCCAACTACATAAAACCGCCGTCGATTAGCATTCCAAAGAGGGCTTACACGACGCTGTAAATACGATCTGCCGGTCTATCCGGCGTTAACCAACGTTCCCTCTCCCTTCAATAGGCAGTAAGGGGACGTATATATTACAAAAAAACGATTATCGGAGGTGATCTGTAAATGAATTCAAACAAATCTCTTTTAAGATGGTCAGCAGGATTGATAGTTGTAGGACTGGTCGGCGTAGCGGTATCGAGCATGATGGTGACCGATGCTCAAAAACCAGTCGGTACCACAATGACCCCGCAAGAGCACACTACGGTGACAGCGCTTGAGAGCGCGTTTATCAAACTGTCTGCTGATTTAGCTCCTTGTGTCGTTCATATACGTGTGACGAAACATTTGACGGCACGTGAAGGCGATCCATATGGTATGGTTCCCCCTGAATTCAGAGGCATGTTTCCCTCAGTCCCGCAAAATCCACAAACGGTGAGGGGACAAGGCTCAGGTGTTGTGATCCGTAGCGATGGTTATATTCTAACGAATGATCACGTGGTTGCGGATACTGACGAAGTTGAAGTCGAATTCAACGATGGAAGAAAAGCAACCGGAACGGTAATGCGCGATTATGCAAGCGATATCGCTATAGTGAAAGTGGATCGAAAAGGTTTGCGAGCCGCGACACTGGGCGATTCGGACGCCGTTAAGACCGGCCAATTTGCGATCGCGATGGGTTCGCCATTCGGTTTGTCGAACACCGTTACCGTCGGCCATATCAGCGCTATTAAGCGTCAAGAGGCAATCGGCAGCAGATCCGAGGGTGTCCGATTCTATCCTAATCTTATACAAACGGATGCTCCGATTAATCCGGGCAATAGTGGCGGACCACTGGTCAATATCGATGGCGAGGTTATCGGCATTAACACCGCAATCGAATCGGGTAGTGGAGGCAGTGTCGGAATTGGGTTCGCAATACCGATAAATACTGCGAAATCTATTGTTCAACAGTTAATCGATCATGGTAAAGTCACTCGCGGTTTTCTGGGTATTGGGCCAAAAGATCTTACGCCTGAACAGAGAGAAAGCATGGGTATTCAGAAGGGCGTAATGGTTGGAAGCGTTCGCGATAGTTCCCCTGGCGATAAAGCTGGGCTTGTTCCAGGCGATGTCATCACCGAGTTCAATGGTACGCCTGTCGACTCGGAGCTTGCTCTTCGCGAACTGATCTGGAAGCAAACCCCCGGGTCAACAGTAGTTATCAAAGTTATACGTAATGGCAAAGCAGAGGCGCTAAAGGCGACTTTAACAGAACCACCGGCGACTAATGCCAGTACTCCTTCAGGAAATAGTCCGGAAGAAAATCAACCTGCAACTAAACTTGGCGTAAGAGTGCAGCCATTAACTGATAGCATGATTGAACGATATAAGCTGCGCACCGGGCTTAAAGGCGTAGTGGTAACTCAGGTTGCCCCTGGCAGCCCCGCTGATGATGCCGGAATAAGCGATGGCGATGTCATCATAGAGGTGGACAGGGTGAAATCCGACAGCTCCCAAACCCTCAACAGTATTCTAGCGAAAGCCAAAGCAGGTCAGGTTCTCAGAGTCCTGATATGGCGTCGTTTTGAAGACGGAACGGGCAGCCAAAACCTGGTCTCCGTTAAGCTTCGCTAGAGTAATCAGAAAGCTCCTTCTCTCAGATCCGGCTTCCTTGAAAACAAGGGGCCGGTTTTATTTTGAGGTGTTTTAAGTGAAAAATGAAGCTGCTAGGTGGGAGCATTGTGAGCCTCCATTGAGGTAAAACCTATTCTTAAGAAAAAAAGCTATTTAATATTGGTGCTCTGCACCAAGGAGGAATGTAATGCGCGTTGCAATTTTAACAGGCGGTGGAGATTGTCCCGGCCTGAACGCGGCTATCCGCGGTGTTACCTTACGACTGATTGATTATGGTTATGAGACGATAGGCGTTCGACGTGGTTGGTTGGGGTTGCTCGAAAAGATGACTTTTCCACTTCAAGCTAAAGATGTAGAAGATATTATCCACCAGGGTGGAACGATTTTAGGTTCATCCCGCACTAATCCATTTAAAAAAGATGAGAACGGAAAAGACTCTTCCGAGCTGCTCCTGAATAACCTGAAGGAGATGGGCATCGATGCAATCGCTGCTATCGGCGGCGAAGATACATTGGGCGTTGCCTCGAAGCTCTGGGATTTAGGTTTTCCTACCGTTGGTATTCCTAAAACAATGGACAATGACCTGAGCGGCACCGATTTCACGTTCGGTTTCGATAGCTCAGTGGCGGTTGCTGTTGATGCGCTTGACCGATTGCGCGATACGGCAAAGTCTCACAGCCGAGCGATGGTGCTAGAAGTAATGGGTCGACATGCCGGTTGGGTTGCCCTTTATGTTGGGCTTGGCGGCGGCGCGGATTGGATTATGATCCCCGAAGTCACCCCTGATATGGATGCGCTTTGTCAGCATCTTTTAGACTTGCGAAAAAGAGGCCAGGATTATGCGCTAATCGTTACCTCAGAAGGCGCAGAAATCCCTCTTGAAAGTGGCGAAGAAGCGGCTCCTAAAGAGCTTGATGCATTCGGCCATGTCATTCTTAAGGAACGCGGCATTGGTGAGCGTGTTGCTCAAATTATTGAGAAGCGTACCGGTATCGAGACGCGAAACGTGGTTATTGGTCATATCCAGCGCGGCGGTTCGCCAACGGTCTTCGACCGTGTACTCGGTTCCCGCGTTGGCTTGAAGGCTGCAGAGATGATCCATAGCAAAGAATTCGGCATGATGGCCGCACTCAAGGGAGTGGATATCGTATCGGTCCCTCTCAGCGTAGCCACCGGCACTCTTAAAACAGTTCCTCTGGAACTTTACGAAGAAGTTGCAATGCTATTTAATCGCTAAGCAAGTTACTAAAAAGGGCGGGCCAAAGGCCCGCCCTTTTTGTTTAGTGATGCCTGCCAAAGACAATAAGAAGATCAAGAGTAAGCGCAACACCCCAATGAGCCCAAAAGGCAGGTAGAAAAGACTTTGCTCGAAGCGCAATACACCCCAAAATGATGGCGGCTATAAACGAGCCTGCAACCTCAAGTGGTGGCTTTCCTAAATGCAAAACGGTGAAGGCACAAGCCTGAGCTAAAATGCCCCAATTGCCTATCCAACGGTACAAGCCGAATGTAAGAAATCCCCTAAAGAAGAACTCCCAGCAGAACAGATAGAAACCGTAAGTCAACTCAAAATAGATGAGATAGCGTATATTAGTTAAGGCTTGTTTTTGTAACGGATAATAGCTTTGAAATTCAGGACGGCGTGAGGCAAATATCAAAGGGACAATCATGGCAGCAAACATAATTCCTGCCCATGCCCAGCCTTGTTTGACATTCCCACGCGCAAACCCATATTCGCCTAATTCGTGTTTCGTAAAGACGGTGATATAGAGCATCGGCACCCAAAGCAGCACTACAGCGCTGACGAGCAAATACTCTTCCCACACACGGTAGAAATTCCCTTTCTTAAACCCAGAGAGCCACCCGAGGGTATAAACTGCCGAGCCATCATTATAATAAAGATAGAGAAAAGTAGTAACAAGCGCTCCCAAAAGCGCTACCCATCCTCCATCTACTTTTCCTTTAACCGATTTAGCTTCAGTTGCCATAAACGCTCTTACTCTGTTCCCCCATGTTGCCGGAGGAAGTCAGCTACCTCTGTCTTTCCTTGTTTGATTGATTGGTTGAGGGGGGTGTCGCCGTTTTTATCTTTGGTGTTGATTAGCTTGGGCTTTGCTGTGAGCAATCGGGAGATGATATCGACATCACCATCAGATATCGCTGCGCTGAATTCAGAGATTTCACGGTCGGAAATCTGATCCGCCGCCTTCCCACAGCCGCAGAGCATAGTAATCAAAGCAATCATACATACCAAAGCGAAAATACGTTTTATCATAAAAAAGCCCCTTCCCTACAATAATAGTATGTCCCAAAACCTGAGAAATATGCTGATGTAGGGTGATTAAGGAAATACCTGACTGCTAATATCCCTGCTATGCTTGTTTGACAAACATTAGGCGAGAAGGTAACATTAGCAATTGGCGGCGGGCACATCAGGGAACCTGAAAGCCGGTGATCATTGCACTTTTCACTATCCGAAGTTTTTATCAGCGTAATGGTGCGTCACCTTTAAGGAGCAGTCGAATGGCACAACGGAGTGGAATGCATCTAACCGAATCGCATACGGAAGCGGTGCAATTTGTATACAGCATCGATTCGGTTCTCTTCCAAGGGGTTACCCCTTTTCAGCATGTCAATATTGTTGAAGTTCCTCGCTTTGGCAAATCGCTCTTCCTTGACCATAAAATCCAATCATCACAGCTTGATGAGTTTATTTTTCACGAAAGCATGGTCCACCCTGCCATGATTACTCATCCTGAGCCTAAAAAAGTAGCGATTGCCGGTGGGGGCGAAGGGGCAAGCCTGCGTGATGCCCTTCGCCATAAGTCCGTCCAGGCGGCCACGATGGTTGATATTGACGAAAAGTTTGTCGATATTGCTAAGGAGCACCTGCCTGAATGGCATCAAGGTTCATTCCAAGATCCACGCTCGACTCTAATCTACGCTGACGCTCGCCGGTGGCTTCAAAGTAACACAGATAAGTTCGACGTGATCCTATCTGACCTGACTGATCCGCTCGAAGCCGGACCTGCCGTCTACTTATTTACAAAAGACTTTTACAGCCTTGCCTTCGATGCCTTGAACGATGACGGTATTCTTGCAATCCAGGCTGGATGCGCGAACAATAACTCGCCCTACCTCTTTGTTTCGCTTATTAAGACACTGCGCGAGGTGTTCCCGTTCGTTCGTCCCTACTGGGCATTTGTGACAACTTTCCTGATGCCCTGGGGTTTCATTTTAGCTTCGAAAAAGCATGATCCGCTCGAACTCTCGCAATCCGATATCGCCCATCGGCTTTCGGAGCGAGGCATTACAAACACTCGCTACTATTCACCGGTTATGCACCACGGCATGTTCGCTCTCCCTCCTTATATTGAAGATGGAGTGAAAGAATATGGCCGCGTCTTAACCGATTCCGATCCGTTTTATTGGCAAACTTAACGTATTAGCAAAGGTATTAATGATAGATGGATAATAAGAAACTTGGTACAGATACAATCCTGATGCATTTTGGGGAGAAGAGAGACGAATATTGGGGGGCCGCCAGCCCGCCGATTTATCAAACCTCGCTCTTTACCTACCCAAGCTGTCAACAATTCATAGATGGCAGCCAGTTGGAGAGTGACAATCGGGAACGGTATCACTACACTCGATACGGCAACCCGACAATCGAAATTCTTGAGGCCAAGCTGGCCGCGTTGGAACATGGCGATAGGGCGGTTGCGCTTTCTTCTGGCATGGGAGCAATTACTACGGCAGTATTAAGTTGCGCTAAAGCTGGCGGTCATGCGATTGTCGTTGAAACAGTTTACAACCATGTTGTCCCTCTCATGGAGAGGCTCGAAAAGGGCTTCGGCATGAGTATCTCCTATGTAAGCGGCACGGATGTTGCCGACTTTGAAGCTGCAATCCGCCCCGAGACTTGTTTCATCTATCTTGAATCGCCGTCATTTTTCATCTGCCACTTGCAAGACCTGGAGGCTATTGCCGCAATCGCCAAACCAAAGGGAATCACCACCATCTGCGACAGCACCTGGGCGACACCGCTGTTTTTGAACCCGTTAGACCTGGGGATCGATATTGTAATTCATTCGATGACCAAATACATCAGCGGCCATAGTGATCTGATCGCCGGCGTTATTGTTGGCAAAGGCGAACACATGAAGACACTCGCCTACCCCGAATCGGCATTAGTCGGCGCAACCATCGACCCCTTTGCCGCTTGGCTTATCCTGCGGGGTTTGCGGACTCTTCCTGTTCGGCTCGAGCGTCAACAGAAGAGTGGATTGGAAATTGCTCATTTCTTAGAAGAGCATCCGGCAGTTCTCAAGGTCTATCATCCTGGTCTGAAATCTCACCCTCAATATGAGCTTGC
>JBAXQP010000030.1 GCA_037131655.1 bacterium
GCCAAGGTTTTGAGGGGGAACCTAACGATCAGTTTTCAAGAATCGGGGGTGCTTCAAGCCGAAAAATCAGCCTCCGTGTCCCCTGGATATGAAGGTAGGATTATCTCGATTATCGAGGATGGAACTAAAATAAAAAAGGGAGATACGGTTCTTGTTCTCGACCGAACAGATGTGGAAAAGCAGCTGCAAGATCAGAAGCTTCAAGTTGACAAAACTGAGCTTGAGTTAAGGAATGCTCAGTCTGAGCATGAAATTCTTGTAAGCAAGGATAAGACCGAATATGAACAGGCTTATCGGAAGCAGCAAGCGAATGAATCCGACCTGAAACTTGCAGGGCAAAAAGTTGATAAGCGCAAAGAACTTCTCGCTGAACAGTTAATTGTTAAATCAGAGCTCGAAGTTGCCGAGTTGGAGCAACGTCGTATGGAGCTGGAAGTAGCCAACGGCCAACAGGGCCTCGATCAAAAGATCAAAGAGAATAAAATCAAAGAAGACCAAAGCGCGTTGACTGTTAAAAGCCTTAAAAGAGCGGCCGATAATGCAAAGCAAACTTATAATGAGACTATGACTAAATCAAAAAACATGGTCGTTACAGCCCCGATAGATGGTTTAGCTGTAATATTGCGTGATAGTTGGAGTGGTGGTGAACTAAGACAATTTGCTGCTGGTGATAATGTCTACAGCACCCAAAAAGTTTGTCAGATACCAGACCTTTCCTCAATGCAAGTTAAAGTGAAGGTTGGTGAATCCGATACACCAAAGATTCGGATTGGTATGCCGGTTCATGTTCGCCTCGAATCATTCCCTAAGAAGCTATTTAAAGGCAAAGTATCCGGAATATCGATTTTGGCATCAGAGGGTCGCCCTTGGGAAGGGGCCACTCCTGGGAAGAAAACCTTTGATGTTACCGTCTCATTATCTGAAGTGGATACGAATATAATGAAGCCTGGCATAACTGCAGATGTCGAGTTTATGATTGACCAAGTGTATAACGCGGTTTACGTCCCTATCGAAGCTGTAGTGGAGAATATGGGGCAGACGTTTATCTATGTCAAGGAAAGTTATGGCTTCCGCAAAGTCCCTGTGAAGATAGGGCTTCAAAACGACAATTTTGTTATCATCACGAAAGGGCTAAGCCCTGGCCAAAAGGTTGCTTTGCGAGAACCCTCTCGTCCCACCGAAGAAGAAGCAATAGACGCCCAAGAGAAAGGTTCAAAGACCGCTCCCATTCCAACATCACCGACGAATTAAGATGAGTATTTTTGATTCATTACGTACCGGATTAATGGAGTTGCTCAGCCATAAAATGCGCTCGTCACTGACGATGATGGGTGTCATTTTTGGCGTCGCGGCTGTTATCGCGATGGTATCGATTGGCGAAGGCGCCAAGCAGGAAACGCTGGAGCAAATTAGAGAGATGGGGACTGATACTATTGTTGTGAAGCGTATCTCAATCGCGGGTGAATTATTAGAAAAGGCTCAGAAGCGGTCGCCCAATGGGCTTCGATATTCAGATGCCGAGAGTATCCGCGCAATCTGCTCAGATGCGCTTGAAATCGTTCCTGTGCGCCAAGTCTCCGCAGACGTTAAACTAAGGACTCGACCGATGCCTGTGAAAGTGGTGGGGGTGGGAGAAGGATATGACCGTGTTTTGCGCCTCAGACTCCAAAACGGTCGTTTTCTCTCACAAGAGGATGTCACACTCAAAAGAGCTGTCTGCGTACTTGGTTCGAGGGCAAAACGAGACTTAGCAGGTTTTACAGACCCGATTGGCCAAATTATCCATATCGACAAGAAACCATTTCGTGTTGTCGGTTATCTGGAGACGATGCTTTACGGAGAATCGCCTGCTTTTGCCGCTCTGAGGGATACCAACTCTGATGTCTATATCCCGATAACCGTCTCGATTTCAGACTATCAGATTTATGCCGAGCAAGCGATACCGTTAACACAATCTGCTCTGAGTGAGCTTTGGCGCAAACTAAACGTTCACGCCAGCGCCGAAAATAGCCCAATCTCTGAAATTGTGGTTCGTGCCCCAAATGAAGAGGCGACGGCTCCCCTTTCGGATGTTATTCATTCAATAATCGAGCGGCATCATCGTGGGATTAATGATTTTGCCATTATTATCCCAGCCGAGCTTATTAGGAAGAGTCAGCAGACTCAGCAGATATTCAATATCGTTATGTTGGCGATCGCTAGTATCTCGCTTCTAGTCGGCGGAATTGGAATTATGAATATCATGCTGGCGACCGTCAGTCAGAGAACACGTGAAATTGCAATAAGACGTTGTGTTGGCGCCACTCGAAGTGATGTTGTAAGGCAATTCTTGCTGGAGGCGTTGGTCATCACCTGTATCGGCGGTCTCATCGGCGTAGGGCTTGGAGTGGGGGGCGCGCGCGGGATAGCGTTGTACGCGGGTTGGGTTACAGTCGTTTCGGCTCAAGCAATAATCATTTCCTTTAGTGTATCCGCACTGGTGGGGATTGTATTCGGCTTATACCCAGCTGTTCGAGCCGCAATGGTTGATCCGAGTGAAGCGTTAAGGCAAGCATAAAAATGGCAATTATCGAGGCAATTGATTTAGAGAAAACTTACAAGTTGGGTTCTGTTGAGGTACCCGCATTGAGGGGCGTGAGCTTTAGCATCGAACCCGGCGAGTTTGTGGCGATTATGGGGCCATCCGGGTCGGGCAAATCGACTTTATTGAATATTCTTGGTTGCCTTGACCGGCCAACCGGTGGGCGATTCATGCTGTTGGGTAAGAATGCCGGTCGTTTAGGCGATACCTCTCGCTCTCACTTACGAAATCACACCATAGGTTTTGTTTTTCAGAGCTTTAATCTGCTTCCAAAGATGACTGCTCTGCGAAATGTGATGCTTCCGCTTACCTATTCAGCCCATAAGAAAAATGCGCGCTCGGCTCGTGAGTTGCTTGCTCAAGTGGGGCTTGAAAAACGCATGCATCATAGTCCTCTTGAGCTTTCCGGGGGTGAACAACAGCGTGTCGCCATAGCCCGCGCGTTAGTAAACGATCCCCCAATCGTAATTGGCGATGAACCTACCGGCAACCTGGATACTTCAACCGGCAAGGAAATCATGAGCGTATTCCAACAACTCAATAAGGCCGGCAAGACAATCATCATCGTAACACACGAACCGGAAATCGCTGAATATGCCCACCGCACCTTAAAATTTCGAGACGGCCTTATTGAATCGGACACAAAACTCACTACCCCTTCCGAAATGAGATAAACTGTCGCATATAAACAATACTCCTCATCCCCTTTGTGCTCGGAGTCTGAAAGTCGGTATTATTTATGTAATAATTAAAGGCTCTATATAGAGGTACTTGTGAATCATCATAGAAGTTTAAAAGCTATTTATCCTGGAAGTTTTGATCCGCCTACTATGGGTCATATGGATATTATTGAACGTGTAAGCCGGCTTATCGATGAACTGGTGGTCGTAGTGGGTAGGAATCCCCAAAAAGGCGAGCCGTTGTTCAGCGTGGATGAGCGGATTGAAATGCTGACTGAATCTTGTAGTCATCTGAATAATGTTAGAGTACAATCTTTTGGTGGTCTTCTTATTGACTATGCAATAAAAGAGGGCGCTAGTGTCATAATTCGTGGACTGCGAGCCGTCTCGGATTTTGAGGGTGAATTCCAGATGGCTCAGATGAATCGCCGTCTTTCGGATAATATCGAAACCTTATTCGTTATGACTAACTGGGAGCATTCCTATCTGTCTTCAAGTGCTGTTCGCGAAGTTGCCGATCTTGGAGGACCCTATGCCGGTCTCGTCCCAGTGCCGGTTGAGCGACGATTGAAGGCACAATATGAAAAGAAAAAGGGAAGAGGGTGAAGCCGAATGGAACTCTTGCAGATGCTGAAGGAACTTGAGGATGAGCTGACAGCCGCCAAGAAGGTAGGCAAAGTGCTATGGGGTCTTGATCTCGATGAATGCTTCATGCTTCTTAACAAGATTCGTGCAAGTCTTCCCGAATCAGTTCGCCGAGCCGACCGTGTAACACGCGAATCGGACCGTATCGTGAATGATGCCCGCGGCGAAGCTCAGACAACCGTGGAAAAAGCGCGAGAAGAAGTCAATACTCTTAAAGAGCAAGTACGTGTTCAGGCGGAACAAGCTCTTGAACAGGCGCGTGTTCAACAATTGCATATGGTCGAAGATAGCGAAATCTGTCGGCTGGCCAAAGCCCAAGCGCAGGAAATTATTCAAGGCGCTGAAGAATCTGCTCGAAAAATCCGTCAGGGCGCTGACGATTATTCGTATGATGTCTTGTCAAACATCGAAGCGATGGTCGCCAAAGTAATGACGACTATCCAAAACGGCAAGACAAAGATCGAACGCCATCGCGAACCGGTCGGCTAAAGCGCTTTCGCCGCCAGGCTATAGCCGCAGGCGCAAGAATGTAAAAAAGAGGTGTTAGCATGAAACGCGCCCGAACGCTTGATTTAAACGATATTATCCAGCATCCTGGTAGACCGGTTAGTTTTGATATCCAATCTGAGCTGCCTGACTTCAAAGATATTGAGTTGATGGACCCAATTGACGGGACTTTGATCGCCAATAACACCGGTTCAGTTCTATTGGTGAATGGTGATTTTACTGCCCGTTTTTGGGTTGAGTGCAGCCGATGCGCTCTGCGTTTTGCCGAGACTGTCCCATTTAGTTTAGAAGAACAATTTGAGCTTTCAGGTATTCCCGGTGGAGTTCAGGCGCACTCTTCGGCTCAAGTGATTCAAGGTGAAGAGCCTTATCCGCTTTTTAAAGAAAATAATTTGTTGATTGATGAACTTATTCATCAGCACCTTGTCATCAATTTGCCCATCCAAACATTATGTAAAGAGGACTGCCAGGGGTTGTGTCCAAACTGCGGTGTGAACCTGAATGAAGGTCCACATGAATGCGTTATTGAAGCTGGCCATCCGGCCTTTAACGAACTTGCAGACAAATGGCGCAGGAAAAAGACATAATAAAGGGCTAACGTTTAGAACCGCAATGTGCATGTCGTCTCAAAAATGGGTCGAGCAAACTGGTAATTGTTGCCATGGAAGTCAGGACAATGCGGTAGAATAAGAAACTTTAGGAGATTTAAAGCATATGCCAAACCCAAAACGTCGTCATTCACACGCGCGAGGCGCTTTACGCCGAACGCACTATAAGGTGGTTTTAGCAGAAGTTAGTACCTGCCCGAGCTGCCACCAACCACGCCAGCCGCATAATGCATGTCCAAGTTGCGGTTTTTACGATAACCGACGTGTAGCGGTCAAAGCTGGTGAGCGCAAAGAGGGCGCATAACTAATACATGCGCATTGCTGTTGATGCAATGGGGGGTGATCATGCCCCCGAAACTGTTGTAAAAGGCGCTCTTGAGGCTGCTCTTAAAACACCGGCCGAGATAATCTTGGTCGGTGATATTGAGCAGATTAAGCTCTACCTTCCAAAACAAGTGCCTGCCAACATAAAACTTCAACACGCCTCTCAGGTCGTGGCGATGGACGATTCGCCTGTCCGAACCGTGATTAAGAAGTCTGATTCGTCTCTTGTGGTAGCAGCACAGATGGTAAAAGATGGCAACGCTGATGCGCTGATCACCGCCGGTAACACAGGCGCTGCTGTTGCTATTTGTAAGCTTTCATGGGAGATGCTCCCAGGTGTAGAACGCCCTGCAATCGCGACCATTTTGCCCAAACTTGCCGGTCATGTTGTGATGCTCGATTCCGGCGCAACTACTGATTGCGAACCGGAGTGGCTGCTTCAATTCGGCGTGATGGGAAAAGCATTCAGTGAGCGTGTGCTAGGCGTAAAAGATGCGAAAGTTGCTTTACTAAGCATCGGCGAGGAGCGCGGCAAAGGCAATTTGCTTGTCAAAAAAGCTTACGATCTACTTTCCGCTAAGCTTCCAGGGTTTATTGGAAACATCGAAGGTAAATCGTTCTTTACCGACGGGGCAGATGTTGTGGTTTGTGACGGTTTTGTCGGAAACGCGCTGCTCAAATTCGGTGAAGGGATGATCGAATTCTTCGTCAAACTCCTGAAAGAAGTCTTTCCCTCGAGTAAGCTTCTTCTAATCCCTTTATTTCCGCTTATTTTCTTCTACAAAAATATCCAGCGTTTGAAAAAGCGTTTGGATTATGAAGAATACGGTGGAGCGCCTTTATTGGGTGTGAACGGTGTTTGCATCATCGCTCATGGACGCTCAGGGCCGAAAGCTATTCGAAGCGCGATATTAGAGGGAGCGAAAGCTGTAGAGGGAGGCCTGATAGAAGCGATGGCAGCCTCTTGCAAAGCCGCTTCCCTGGAAGAACCTTCGCATGTCTAGAAAAGCCTTGATTCGTGCCACAGGCATTGGGCTGCCGGAACGCTGCCTCAGTAACTTCGACATTCAAAAACTCGTTGATACCACAGACGATTGGATTTTTACACGTACGGGTATTCGTTATCGACGGATTGCTGAGGATGGCATAGCGACTTCCGATTTGGCGATAAAAGCGGCTTCGCAGTGTCTTCAAAAGGCAGGCATGGATGCTGCCGATCTCGACCTAATCATCGTTGCTACCATCACCCCCGATATGCTTTGCCCGGCAACTGCTTGTCAAGTTCAAGATGGCCTAGGAGCTAAGAAAGCTGCCGCTTTTGATTTATGCGCCGCATGTACCGGTTTCGTCTATGCCTTGGCAAGCGCATCTGCGTTTATCGAGACTGGAATGTATCGCAACGCGTTGGTCATTGGCGCGGAGACGTTGTCGCGATTTGTTGATTGGACTGACCGGCGAACCTGTGTGCTTTTTGGCGATGGGGCAGGGGCAGTGTTGGTTGAAGCTTCAGATGGGGAGCGAGGGGTGCTGCGCTCAATCCTTCACGCCGATGGGTCTGCGAGTTCTCTTTTATGTGTTCCTGCAGGC
The DNA here is from genome assembly GCA_037131655.1 of bacterium. NCBI lineage: Bacteria > bacterium. The sequence continues at coordinate 6,933 of JBAXQP010000030.1, forward strand.
GGAAGCCGCATGCCCCTTAGTGAGCAATCTCTAACACAAAAGCTCCATTACCTTCGGATGGATGGCCGCGAGGTCTATAAGTTGGGAGTGCATATTTTTGTCGATGCAGTCAATGAAGCGCTTGAAAAGGCTGGGCTTAAACTTGATGATATCGACCTTTTCGTTTCTCATCAGGCCAATTTGCGCATTATTGAAGCGGCTGCCAAGCGGCTTGGAATAAGCATGGAGCGAATGATGGTCAATATCGACCGTTATGGGAATACCTCCAGCGCCTCGATACCCATCGCTTTGGAAGAGGCTGAAAGCATCGGTAAACTCAAGCCCAACGACCTCGTTTTGACCATCGGATTTGGCGCTGGATTTTCCTGGGGAACAAACTTGATTCGCTGGTGATTTCAAGTTCAAAGGTCTTCGCCAAATGTTGACATTCGTATACCACATCGGGTATATTATTTGAGTAAATCTTCTTCAAATATCTATCCTTCCGGTAAAGAAAAACGATGGCAACAAAAGGCAAAAATACCCAGTCAGTAATCACATGTTCCAGTTGTGGCGCAGAACTTCAAGCAGGTCAACCTCTATGTCCTCAGTGTGGTGTCGATAGTAGTATTGCTATCCCTGTTGACTTAAATCCGGCTACGGCCGATGGCAAGTTCATTGAACATGCCGACGAAGCTTACAATGCGGAACATATCACCGTTCTAAAAGGCTTGGAAGCAGTTCGTCTGCGTCCTGCCATGTATATCGGCGATACGGGCAACCGCGGTCTTCATCACCTATTCATCGAAGTGTTAGACAACGCGATTGATGAAGTGCTTGCCGGGTATTGCGATCGTATCGAATGTATCCTACATGCCGACAAAAGCCTTAGTGTTAAAGATAATGGACGCGGCATCCCTGTTGATATGCACCCCACAACAGGCTTGTCTAGCTTGGAAACGGTTATGACGATGCTGCACGCCGGTGGCAAGTTCGGCGGTGGCGGTTATCGTGTTTCCGGTGGGTTACACGGTGTTGGCGTTTCTTGCGTGAAAGCGCTCTCAAGTTGGTTGGTAGCCGAAATTCATCGTGATGGGCAAATATGGAAGCAGAGATATGAACGCGGCACGCCAGTAACTGCTGTTGAAAAGGCAGGGAACTCAGATGATCGCGGCACAACCCAGCGATGGTATGCCGACGAAGAAATTTTTGGTGAGTACTCCTATCACCCCGAAATGTTAATCAGCCGAATTCGCGAACTGGCCTACCTGAACCCATCGGTGACGATCACTTTTGAAAATGAGCTTAACGGCGAGGAAGTTCAAGAATTTCACTACCAAAATGGTATTGCCGAGTTAGTAGAAAACCTTAATGAAAACAAAGAAGCCTTCCACAAAGTAGTTTTCTTCCGCAGAGGGCGCGAAGATACTGAAGTGGAAGTTGCTTTGCAATATAACACAGGCTATCAGGAAACCCTGATTTCGTTTGCCAATAATATTCACACCTCGGAAGGTGGAACTCACCTGTCTGGGTTCAAAACAGCGCTAACGCGTGTTATTAACAGCTACGCGCGAAAAGCGGCTTTGCTGAAAGACAAAGACCTCAACTTCACCGGTGACGATGTGCGTGAGGGACTCGTTGTTGTTATCTCCGTCAAGTTGCTCCAGCCGCAATTCGAGGGTCAAACGAAGACTAAGTTGGGCAATATTGAGCTTGAAGGTCTGGTTAACTCCATCGTTGGCGAAGGTTTCACACAGTATTTGGAAGAAACACCTGGTGTTGGCAAGAAGATTATTGAAAAATCTCTTACCGCACAACGCGCACGTGAAGCAGCACGACGAGCTGCCGAATTGGTTAAGCGCCAGAGCGCGCTAGATATCGGTGGGCTTCCAGGCAAACTTTCCGACTGCACTGAGCGCGATCCAAGCCGGTGCGAGTTGTTCCTAGTTGAAGGCGACTCCGCAGGCGGTTCGGCCAAAATGGGTAGAGACAGACGCTACCAAGCCGTTTTGCCTCTGCGAGGAAAGATTTTGAACGTAGGCAAGGCTCGTTTGGATAGGGTGCTGGAAAATAACGAGGTTCGATCCTTAATCACCGCCTTAGGAACGGGTATTGCTCTGCGGTCTTCCGATGATGATGCTGAAACTGAGAGTGCTAACGGTAACGGCGCCGTAGCTTTCGGTAGCAAAAATAGTGGTAACGGCAAAGAAATCGACGCCAAATTCGATCTCTCAAAGTTGCGCTATCATCGAATTATCATCATGACGGATGCTGACGTTGACGGTGAGCATATTCGAACGCTGTTGCTGACCTTCTTTTATCTCTATATGCGCCCGCTTATAGAAGCCGGTCACATCTATATTGCCAAACCGCCCTTATATAGGATCAAGACCGGTAAGAATGAGCAGTTCTATGCTCAGACTGCCGAAGAGCGCGATGAATTAATGAAGAAAGCTAAGAAAAAGAACCCGATAGTCACAAGATTTAAAGGTTTAGGTGAAATGGACGCCGAGGACCTTGGCGACACGACCATGAATGCTGATAACCGCACTATCCTAAATGTAACGATGGAAGACTCGATTGAAGCTGAAAGAATGTTTTCCGTCCTAATGAGCGAAAAGGTCGAACCAAGGCGTGATTTCATAATCCGCCACGCCAAAGAAGCCACCGACGTCGACTGGTACGCGTAAACCATAAGCTCATAAAGATAGCCAGTATGAAGTTCCGGCGCGGATTACCGTGTCGGAACTAATAATTTGTGTCATTGCAAGGATGTTTGTGCCGAAGCAACCTCCTCCACTACCTCTGTCTTCTTCTTCGAAATACGCAATACGTAATACGCACTACGAATTAAAAAATGGTATGCTTTGCTTCATCTTGAATTAAAATGGAAATAAAAATGAGCGGGCAAGGGATTAAGGGTACGGTTAAGATAATTACGTTGGGGTGCGCTAAGAACGAAGTTGATAGCGAAGAGATCGCGGGGGTCTTGCGCCAAGAAGGGTTCGTTCTTGATGGGACGGCGTCTCGTCCCGATGTGATAGTTATAAATACCTGTGGGTTTCTTGAGGCGGCTAAACGTGAGGCGTTGGCGGTCATCAAAGATGCCATTCAGGATAAAAAGCGTGGCAAAACTAAGAAAGTGATCGTGGCGGGGTGTTTGCCACAGCGGTTGGGCGAAGCGCTTGTGAAGGATTTGCCGGAAGTCGATGCCTTTATCGGCGTCGGCCAGATGTCCCGATTTGGCGAAATTGTCGGCAATACCCTTGGTTTAACTCAACGCCTGATTGATATTCAAGCCCCTCATCACCGATGGGCAGATGTAGGAACGCGGGCTAGAGCAGGCGCGCCATGGTCGGCATATTTAAAGATTTCTGAGGGGTGCGACCATGAATGTACTTTTTGCACCATCCCTTCTTTCCGCGGGCCTCATATCAGCAAACCGATGGAACGAATTCTTGAGGAAGCGCGTTTACTAGCTTCCGAAGGAACTCAGGAAATTAATTTAATCGCCCAAGACAGCAGTCAGTATGGCCATGATTATTATCAACGCTTGATGCTGCCCGATCTTTTGCGTGATTTAAGCAGAATCGAGGGTTTGCATTGGATCCGCCCTCTCTATTGCTACCCTACTCGTGTGAGCGATGCCCTTATCGATACCCTCGCTTCATTGCCGAATACATGTCATTATTTTGATATCCCGCTTCAACATGCCGATAAGGAAGTTCTGCGGGCGATGAAACGGCCAGGTGATGCGCAGACCTATTTGAAGCTATTAGAAAGAATGCGCTTGGCCATGCCCGATGTGGCGATTCGAACGACTTTTATCGTAGGGTTCCCAGGAGAGACTGAGGAGCAGTTTAACCGCCTTCTTGAGTTCATCAAAGATGCCAATTTCGACCGTGCGGGCGCATTCCTCTATTCCGCCGAGTCAGGCACTCCTTCGGCAGAGATGCCTAACCAAGTTCCTCAGCGTCTTAAGCGAGAGCGTTACAGCCAGGTGATGCAGCTTCAACAGAAGATTTCATTAGCCAAGAATAAAGAGTGGGAAGGCCGCGTGATGGAAGTCTTAATTGAAGCCAGAAGCGCGAAAAGCCCCAATTACTCCATCGGCCGCAGCTATCGCGATGCCCCGGAAATCGACGGCCAAGTCTTCATAAAAGATTGCGCCGCCCCTCTAGGCACATTCATCAAAGCCAAAATCACCCAAGCCGCCGAATATGACCTCTTTGCAGAGATGGCGTAGTATTGCGTAGTGCGTATTACGTATTCCGGAATTGGGGGAAAGGGGATAAAGCCCCCTTACGTCTTAAAAAGACGTCATTTTGAGCTTGTCGAAATTCTTCCGGAAGACCCTTAGACTACTCTCAGAGCGACGTGATTTTCCGGAAATACGTAATACGCACTACGCACTACGTTCCCTTTCCACTATCATTGCAGTATAATTAACTATGCGCAGCCTCTATTTTGGGTGCGTTTGAGAAGTAATTTGGGAGGTTTAATATATTATGGCGATATCACTAACCGAGCGAGCTGCACAGGAAGTCAAGTCTTTGTTGACTCAACAAAGCTGTTCAGATGCCTCTTTGCGCATTTGGGTGGAAGGCAGCGGATGCTCAGGTTTACAATATGGAATGGCATTGGACGATCAACCGGCCGAAGAAGGAGAACTGTTCTTTGAATCGTTCGGCGTCAAAGTCGTTATCGACCCCTTAAGCATGCAATACATGGACGGCGCAGAGGTCGACTTCATCGATGATCCTGCCGGCGGCGGCTTCAAAATCGAAAACCCCAACCAAGTTGGCTGCGGTTGCGGCAGCAAGGATGGCGAAGAAGGCGAAAGCGGCTGCGGAGGCTGCAAGGGCAGCTAAAGCATTTTGAAAAAGGCGTAGGGGACATACCCCCTACGCCTTTTTTGTTTGTTAGCATTATGGGTAGATTTCAAGGATGGATCATTTTCAACCTGCCTATCATTACGTCCATCTGGTGCGCCAACTTGTACCCGACTGTATGTTGACGGACGTTGCGATCATTATAATGATCGGTGATGAAAGCACCTTGCGTGCGCTCTGCTCGCTCGATACTTTGTATCCGGCTTCCGGCCTTGATCCACTCACGTTTTATAAGCGGCTGGTGGCCAATCCCTACAAAGCCAAAGACGAGAGCGCCGATGAGAAGAGCAAAGAAGCGATGTATACCAGCCTGATTAATAATGTAGGCGCTCTCATCACCATACTTGGCGGTTAACCTAAAAGTAAGTGAGAGCGGGCGATGTAGGAGTGGCTTGGTTAGCTTGAAGCTTTAGCTTATTTAGATAGGAAAATTATTGGTAGTCGGGGTACAATTTGAAAAATATACGATTTTCACGGAGGTGGGACGTTTTGCTTATAGTTGGCGAAAGAATTAATACTAGTCGTAAGGTAAAAGGCGAACCGGTTATCGAAAATGCCGTTAAGAACCGTGACGCTGATTTTATAAAGGATATCGCGATAAAGCAGTTTAAGGCAGGTTCGACTTATATCGATATAAATGCCGGAACGCTTACTTCGGGTGAGCCTGAAGCTTTGGAATGGCTTACAAAGGTTGTAATGGAAGCGGTCGACGCTCCGATTTCTTTTGATACGCCTAATCCCGATGCGCTGGAACTCGCGTTGAATGCCTATGATCCAAGCAAAGGCCAGCCGCTAATCAATTCGATTACGGCAGAGAAAGAGCGCTATGAGAAAATACTCCCATTCGTTTTGAAGCACAAGGCAAAGGTTATTGCCCTTGCCATGGACGATGGCGGTATTAAGCCGGAACCCGCAAAGCGTTTGGCTGTTGCGAGAAAGCTTGTGCAAGACCTTACTGCTGCAGGAGTGCCGATTGAGGACATTTATGTCGATCCGCTTACTTTCCCGATTGGCACTGGCAGCGATGTTGCTGTAACCATGCTTGATATCATCGAGAAACTGCACACTGAGTTTCCTGGAGTGCATATCATTGCAGGTCTAAGCAATATTTCCCACGGTATGCCGGTTCGCAAGCTATTGAATCAGGCAATGACAATTCTATGCATGGGCAAGGGGCTTGACGCTGGTATAGTCGATCCCAACGATCGCTATCTAATGGCTCTTATTGCGGCAACCGAATCCCTGCTGGGGTTAGATGATTTCAGTATGCAATATATAACGCTCGCACGTGAGGGAGCATTCGAAGATCTTTAGGTAACAGGAAAAAAGCATTTGTTAATCGGAGGGAGCGTGAAGCTCCCTCCGAACCTGTTTACCTCAAAATAAGAAGTAGAGGCCTATGAGTATGGTATCTGGTAGTAATCTCGAACGCCTGTTAAGGGATGGTCAGTTTGTGGTTTGTAGCGAAATGGGACCCCCGCAAGGCGCTGACAAAGCTATTATTCTGAAGAAGAGTGGCTATTTCAAAGGTATTGCTGACGCGGTTAACCTCACGGATAATCAAACGGCGATTGTCAGGATGAGTTCTGCGATGTCCAGCGTGTTTGCGCTGGAAGGTGGGATCGAGCCGATCATGCAAATGACCTGCCGTGACCGCAACCGCTTGGCGCAGCAGTCCGAAATCCTCGGAGCATGCGCTGCGGGCGTCAAGAATATCCTTTGTCTTTCTGGCGACTATATGAACTTCGGCAACCACCCCGATGCGAAGGGCGTTTTCGATCTCGATTCCCTTCAGCTCATTAACATGTGCGCAGGGATGAACGAAGGTAAGTTCCTATGCGGCGATGAGATGAAGGTTCCTCCCAAGATATTTATCGGAGGCGCAGCGAACCCATTTGCTGAGCCGTTCGGTCTTCGTATCATCCGTCTCGGAAAGAAAATCAGGGCGGGTGCGCACTTCATTCAAACACAACCAGTTTTCGATTTTCCCAAGTTCGAGCGATGGATGCAGGCCGTGCGGGATGAAGGCTTCGATCGCGAAGTATTCATACTTGCGGGTGTGATGCCGGTCAAGTCGGTGAAGGCATTAGAATATATGAATAACGATGTGCCTGGCATGAGTATCGCTCCTGAGTACATCCAGCGGATGAAATCCGCTCAAGATGGAAAAGAAGAGGGTATCGCGATTTGCGTTGAAACGATCAAGCGGCTTAAGGATATCCCGGGCGTCAGCGGCGTGCACATCATGCCGGTTATGTGGGAATCGATCACCGCAAGGATCGTGGAGGAGGCTGGCCTCTTACCCAGACCCGAGCCAAGTCCTTTGGTGGAAAATACGCAGGAAGTTGTCGCTGAACCATCGTAATACAATCCCCTGTGGCTACGTAAGTGGAGTAACAATAAATGAGCAAAATAAGTGAAGGTATAGGTAACTTCGTACTTAAACATCCTACTTTACATAAGTGTGTGTTAATTGCCGAAAACTGCGTGAAAAAACCGGTGTTTCGGTGTCAAGATTGCGGTCAATGCGTTCTGAGCTATAACGGCTACACCTGTCCGATGCGCTGCCCAAAGCAGATACGAAATGGGCCTTGCGGCGGTACTCGCGATAATGGTCATTGTGAAGTTTATCCCGAGCGACATTGCATTTGGTGGCTGATTTATAAGCGGTCCGAAAAATTCGGAATGGTCGGAAAGCTCTTGAAATACCACATACCCGTCGACCGCAGGCTGGAACATACGAGCGCGTGGATGAACGTATTCGCGGGTAAGATTTTGCCGATGTCTTTGAGCAAGAAGTTGAAGAAGAAAGAGATTGAGGAGCTTACCAAGAAGTAAGTGGTACGAAGATTCGACGGTTTTTAGGTGGTCTCAAAACTAATAGGTATGGTTGTTTTGCGAATAAATTCGCGGCTGTTGAGAGCAAAGTCCGCCTACGCGGACTATTCGAATTAGTCCACGCAGGTGGA
>JBAXQP010000031.1 GCA_037131655.1 bacterium
CTTCCCCGGATATAGTTCTCAGTCTGCGGGTGGGTGGGGGTTTGGAATAGTTTGGCGGTTTCTTCGTATTCCATGACCTCGCCTATCATGAAGAAGGCGGTGTAGTCGGAGATGCGGGCGGCTTGGGAGAGACTGTGGGTGACGATTACGATTGTGTAACTGGCCTTCAGAGTGTCCAATAGCTCCTCGATGCGGTAGGTGGCGGTTGGATCGAGGGAGGCGGTTGGTTCGTCCATTAAAATAACATCGGGTTCAACTGCTAAGACTCTAGCGATGCACAATCGCTGCTGCTGGCCGCCGGAAAGGGCTAGGGCGGATTGCCACAACTTATCCTTGACCTCTTCCCATAAAAACGCTTGAGACAACGCTTGACGGACAATTTCATCGAGCTGCTCACGATTTTTCACCCCATGAATTCGCGGACCGAATGCGACGTTTTCGTAAATTGACTTCGGGAATGGGTTTGGACGCTGAAAAACCATCCCCACTTTTCGCCTAAGCGCAACCACATCGATATTTGGCGAGTTGATTTCAGCGTTATCCAGAAATAGATTCCCCTCCATCCTTGTGTCAGGAATGAGGTCGTTCATACGGTTGATGCAACGTAAAAAAGTACTCTTTCCACAGCCGGAAGGCCCTATGAGCGCAGTTATGTTATTAGCAATAACTGACATATTAATGTGCTTCAGCGCTTGAAAATCGCCGTAATAAAAACTCAAATCCTCCGCAAGCACACGCGCGTTTGGGGGTGAAATCACGTGAGCAGCTTCTACCATTGCTGCTTCCTCCTATAATAAGAACGAATTATCAAAGCCGAAGCATTAAAGGCTAATACGATTGTAACCAGTACAACCGCAGTTCGCCACTTGAGATCATCGGGCGCGCCTGGGAGGAACAACGCAACCATATAAAGGTGATATGGCAGCGCCATTACCGGTTGCGCGACATCAAATATCCCCGGGATGCGCGTTTGGTCCAAAACCGCAGCAGTAAAAAGAATTGGCGCTGTCTCACCTGCTGCACGGCCAACAGCTAATACCAATCCCGTTAGAATTCCTGGCAGGGCGCTTGGAAGCACTGCCCGCCAAAGCGTTTGCCACTTGGTCGCCCCTAATCCTAACGATGCCTCTCGAAATGAGATCGGCACTGCCCGAAGCGCATTCTCGGTGGTCGTGATAATAAGCGGAAGTACCATTATTGCAAGCGTTAAAGCTCCCGCAATTACTGATTTGCCAAAGCCAAAAAGAGTGATGTTGAACGGTAGCGCGATCCCGATAACAAAAAGCGATAAGCCAAAGAGTCCAAAAATAATCGAGGGCACGCCGGATAGGTTCACTACTGCCAAGCGAATTGACCGAGTCCAAAACCCCTGCGATGCGTATTCATTTAGATATATCGCTGCAAGCACTCCGAGCGGTAATGAGATAGTGACCGTTCCGATAACCAGATAAACCGTTCCAACCACTGCCGGCCAGATACCGCCCGCTGTCAGGTTTTTCTCCGGCAAGCTCGTTATGAAGTTCCACGAAAGTCCAGTAATCCCTTTATAGAGCAAATATCCAACCAACAGCACGATTGGAGCAATAATACAATAGGTGAGAAAGGTCAGCAGCGCAAACACTATCTTTTCCGTTCGTTCACGACGTTTTTGACGATCCTCATTTGATGGATCCATTAGGCGAGGCGTCTCGTTACCTGTTGGGTTTGGCATATCTGCATCGGATGTTATTTGAAGGGGTGATTCAATTAGTCCGCGCATTACTTCCCCCCCTTCCGCCGAACTAAACGATCGGCAGTGAAGTTGACCCCAAAAGTTATCAGGAAAAGGAATAGGCCAATAACGAATAGCGCTGAATAGTGAGCGCCTCCTTGTGCAGTTTCTCCCGCTTCGGCGGCAATAGCAGCGGTCATTGTACGAACCGGTTGGAAGATACCCCACCAACCTTCAGGTATCTGTGGTGAGTTCCCCGCCACCATCAACACCACCATCGTTTCGCCAATCGCGCGTCCCACACCAAGCATTACCGCGGCAACAATTCCTGATAACGAAGCCGGTAAGGTAATGCGCACTAATGTTTCCAATCGGGTAGCGCCTAAAGCTAAAGCGCCTTCCTGATAGTCACGCGGAACTGCCCGAATCGCATCCTCAGCAACCGAAACAATCGTTGGTAATGCCATAAACGCCAGCATAATCCCCGCTGCTAATGCCGACATACTGGAACTCATCTGAAGGATATTCCCGTGGCCTTGTGAGAAGCGAAAAAGCGCAGGCCCGATAAGCGCTAAGCCGATAAACCCCACGACTACCGAAGGAATGGCCGCGATTAATTCAATAACGGGCTTTAAAATCTCACGAACACGCACAGGGGCTATCGCGCCTACATAAACTGCTGCAATCACTCCCAACGGCAAAGCAATCGCAATCGCCAACGCAGTCACAACCAAAGTCCCTGCAATAAGAGGAGCGCCGCCAAATTTATCCGCCGTCGGCGACCAGGTAGTGCCGAATAGTATCTCACGCAAACTATAGTGGTAAGTTGTGAAGAAAGGAAGCGAATCACGCAGCAAAAATACGAATATAAGTACGATAATGGCTATCGAGAAGCCACCGGCTATATAGATAAGCTTCTCGATTAGCCATTCGTACCAATATCGTGCGTTCCAGAATCCTTTTTTTGCTAAATCAGCGTTTGAGAGGGACATACCCCGCCGTCTCTACAAGTTTTTGGCCTTCTTGTGAAAGTCCGAATTCGATGAATTGTGCGGCAGCGCCAGTCGGGTTACCACGAGTGTACATAAACAGAGGTCGAGACAAGACATACTCTCTGGATTGGATTGTGGCAATGCTTGGAGTGATCGCCGGGCTGTTGGTGTCCTTCGCTATGTTCAACACCTTTAGCTCCGGTTTGTTCTCGAAATATGCAAGACCGCCATAAGCGATCGCCTTTTCATTGTTCGACAATTCCTGAACCTCAGCAGTGGTGGACTGCTGGAACAAAGTGCCTTTGGCGAATTCCTGCTTTTTCAGAACATGATCTTTAAAAAAGTCGTGTGTCCCTGAGGACGAATCACGGGATATTAGAACGATTTGGCCGGGGTTTCCTCCAACATCCTTCCAATCCTTGATCTTACCTAAATAGATATTGCGAAGCTGCTCGACCGTGAGCTGTTTGACAGGATTCTTCGAGTTCACAGCAATTGCAATCCCGTCTAAGGCGATTTGAGTTGGAAACGGATCAAAGCCTTTCGATTTCGCTTGGGCAGCTTCTTCTGGCTTCATTTCGCGTGAAGCGTTACAAATATCAGCAGTTCCGTCAATTAAGGCTTTAACACCAGTGCCCGTGCCTGAGCCGCCAACGGTGATGTTGACATCCGTATGCAGTTTGTTAAAGGCGTCTTTCCATCCCTGAGCAATCGGCTGAACAGTGTTCGATCCTTCGATTTTCAGTGAATTACTACTTCCTGCCGAACCGGTACTTGTAGTCGATCGGCATCCTGAGATAGAGACTAGCGCCAATACAGCAGCTATTCCCCATACAACCCAGTGTTTACTCATTGCTTCCCCCTTTAGAATTGCCAGCATCATATTGATTTTAACAGCCAATTGTTAAGGGAATGTTAAGAAATGGATATTTTCTTGTTAAACTCTTCCGTTTTCGCTTTTTGCATTAGTCAGGTGCAATTGCCCTTGGATAGCTACTTGAGTTGAGAAGGTTTTATACATCCTTTGATATGCTTCTCTCTGGTACAATTTTACTAGTATCTAATTTGCTAATTTTAGCTTTGGGAGGAAGAATAAGTATGCTCGTTATTCCCAATAATGCAGTTGTACTGTTTCAGGGCGATAGCATCACTGACGTGGGACGCAACCGTGAGGAATCAACCGATCTCGGCTCAGGATATGTCATGATGGCTGCATCGTGGTTCAATGCCACGCACCCCAAGAAGCATGTTAAGTTTCTTAATAGAGGTGTCAGCGGAGACGTGGCAACCGGTTTAAGAGCCAGATGGCAGGAAGACTGCCTCGACCTCAAACCAACTATTGTATCGATTATGATTGGCATTAATGATTGTTTTTTGGGGGTTGAAAATGCGGTTTATGAAGAAGCTTACCGTTCGATTTTGACCGACACCAGCGAAAAGCTTAATGCTGAATTGATTTTGATTGAACCATTTGGGGTTCCTGCCAGTATCAACCCAACCCCACGGCCGGATCTCGACATCAAAATTAACATTGTTCGAAAACTTGCCCGCGAATTTAAAGCCACATTGATCCCAATGGATGGCATTTTCGCCAAGGCGTCAACCTTACGCGAGCCTGATTTCTGGGCTCCGGATTCTGTGCACCCAACATCTGCCGGTCATGCATTAATGGCCCGCGCCTGGCTCGAAGCCGTCGGCGCACTTTAATATATAGGAGATAACTATGGATAGCAATCATGTAAAGGGACCCGGATTTCATCATCTAATGATGCGCGTTACCGAATTCGATAAAGTCGTTAAATTTTACAACGAAATAGGCTTGAAAACCGCCTACACTATGGGCGAAGGCGAAGGCCGAGGTGTCTTACTCGATACCGGCGAAGGCAATTATATCGAGATTTTCGCAGGTGGAACTCGTGCCCCAGGCGAAGATCCACCCGAAGGCGCCGTCATCCACTTCGCGTTGCGAGTGCCTAACACCGATGAAGCTTATAACAAAGCCCTCGCTGCCGGAGCTATCTCAGAAAAGGAACCCATCGACGTCACCCTACAAGGCAATCCTCCGGTTCCTGTCCGAATTGCCTTCTGCAAAGGCTTCAACGGCGAAATAATCGAGTTCTTCCAGAACGAAACCCTGTAAGTTGCAAAAATGGCTTCGGCAGCTTTCCTGCCGAAGCCATTTTTGTTCTTTAGCTTGTAGTGGCAGGGTAAGCCCTGCCCTCTGGAGAGCGTAGCAAGCTACGCCCCTACAAAAAGATAATCCACTTCCCTAAGTAGGCCGTCAGGCCATATCGATGGGCGGTTATATTAATAAGTCCTCCAAAGCCCTTAGGCTAGGAGGAGGTTTCTTCGGCACATACCGCCTCGAAATGACACTAAATGGTATTGCCTTTAGCCCTGAGTACCATACAAGGTACAATAGTGCTTGAAAGACACCGACGGCAGGTGAGTACTTCTAGGGAAGCTTGGAGAACATCGTGAAGAAAATTCATGTTAACATTACCGCAACGAAAGATCAGTCTCATATTCCAATTTTGTGGCGATTGGGACACGAATTCGATGTCATCGTTAACATTCTTAAAGCCAATATCGACGAGGATTTCGCATGGGTAATGGTCGAGTTGGAAGGGCCATTGGCGGAAATCCAGCGCTCTATTGCCTGGCTCCAAACAACAGGGGTCATCGTCGATCCTATTGAACGCTCTGTATCCGAATGAGACCCCATCAAGAAGTTTTGACTGCACCTTACGCGCCTCCTGACTTCCAGACGTTCTGGGAAAGAACCGCTTGGTCTCACACCAGCGTGTCGTTAAATATTGAACGTACCCACCAAACTTTAGACGATACTTCCACCCATCGCGTTGATCGCATATCATTCTTCGGCGGCGGGGGAAAAAGAATTCACGGCTGGTTCGGCGTCCCAAAAGATGAAATTCCTTTGTTCGGCGGGCTATTATGTCTTCCGGTCTATGGATGGGAAGCCCAACCAATCGATTTCAACTCCACGCTTCCCGGCTTTGCAACATTATCTTTGAACCTTCACGGCTACCCGCCCGATTATATACGTGATTATGAATACGGTGACGGCTATATGGCGCGTGGAATTGAGTCTCGAGATTCTTACATCTTCCGTGACATCACCATTACTGCTCTTCGCGCGCTCGATGTATTAGCAGAACAGGTTGAGGTCGATAACAATCGCCTGGTGGCAGGAGGAATGAGTCAGGGAGGCGGCCTGGTATTCTGGCTCAGCGCCCTCACCAATCGGCTAAAAGCCGTCTACGCTGACATGCCTTTTTATGCCGACCACCGCGAATATTTCCGCCGTCAAGTTCGTTATCCCTATAAAGAGATTTTCGATTATATCCAAACCCATCCGTCCACTGAAGTCGAAATTCGACAAACCCTAGCCTACTACGACACCCTCAACTTCGCCCCGCACACTCGTTGTCCTGTCCAAGTTAGCTACGGCAAAAAAGACCCCAAAGTCCGCCCTATCGGTGTCCAAAGCATTTACTCAGCCCTCCCCGAACCAAAGAACCTAATCGTCTACGAAAACGGCCACGACTGGGACCCCAAAATGCCCGAAAACAACTTGGCTTGGTTGAAGAAGATATATTAGCGGAAAGAATCGAAGCGCGAGGCGCTATAGCTACTTCTGGCGAGATTGACGAAGAGTAACACGGACAGTCACAAACATGATTTTCTGGCCCTTTTTTACTTCCGCCTTATTCTTGGCAGCCCGCTGATTGCTATTTTTCGTTACTTGACTAGCAAGAGCTTGAGAAGGAGCATTACCTGATTTGACAGCCTGGCTATCTTTAGCTTGAACTTGTTCAGCTTGAGTTGTATAATTCTGAGTAACCTGCCGGTCCTGGACAATATCGTTTTTATTAACAACCGCGCCGAGTTTGGTGATCTGAGAGAGCGTTTTATTAAGATCAAAGACAGGCACTCTGAGCACTATTACGTTCACTAAGTTCTGATTCTGAACATTGGTATCGGATTGCCGTGTGTTGTTATAGGAAACAGACGTGTTCATCGTTTTCAAGGCTTGAGCATCTAAAGCTCTAATCGAAGCAGCCGCCTCGATCGGATTGCTTACTTCTAAGATAATATCAACTTGTTTAGGTACCGATTGCTGGGTCGACGCATTATTCGCTAAGACTTGGCTTCTTAACTTACCGTTAAGCTGATCTGAAGGCTTACTATCCGAAGAATTGTTTGAGGTATCAACCCAAGAAGGAGCCGCCCCACCTCCGCTCGCGTATTGATCTTTTTCCGCTAAAACTTTAACAGGTACTGCGGTTTCTAAGCTTCCTGCTTCAGGTGCTAATGCGCCGACAGATGGTGGAGCAGGAGTTAATGCTAAAGCGTTTTTTTCATCTTTATTAATCCACCTTGCGTCATCATTGCGCAAGATTGGTATTGAATAGTTTCTTTTTGTCCTTAATGTTGGCTGGTTCAAACCACCACCATCAAACAGCCCTTCAGCGTCCGCTATTTCGGTGGTTGAAGGAGAAGCGAGCGCATCCTTTCTCAGAGCCGAACTACCGAGACTGCCTTTTCGCGCAGACTCTGGCAGAGACAATGATGGCGCTTCACCAATCGCACTCGGGCTGCCAATCATTACCGGCTGCACACTTCGATGGCTTATGGTATTTCGGAAAACTGGATATATGACCAACGCGACTAGAGCGATAACTGCTGTAGCTGCAATGAGTTCGAATGGCTGGAAACTTCTGCGTATAGGAACAGGCGCTTCAGCTTTGTCGATCTTGCCCATCTGAACCTGCAAATGCTCTTGGCGAAGTCGTTCTAATATCTGGTCGCGAAGAAGAGGGGCTGCCTTTGGCTCTTCGACATTCCTTACCTGAGAAGAAAGCCACTGCAGCTCCTCCAACTCCTGCTTGCAAGAATTGCAGTCTACAAGATGCATTTCTATACGGCGAGTGAATCGGGGGTCCAACTCACCGTCAAGATAGGCTTTAATATTCAGTCTTAGCTTCTCATGTCTCATTATACGTTGCCTCCGCAACCGTATCCTTGAGCGATCGACGCAACAACTTGAACGCATGGAACAACCGCGACTTCACGGTTCCTATCGGGATTTGCATCGTCTCCGCAATCTCGCGATAGGTTAGCCCGTGCAACTCATGCAGGATGACCGGCAATCGGTGCGCCTCATCCAACTCGTCAAGGGCTTGTTCGACACGTTCCTGACCAAGTAGACGCAGCGCTTGCTTTTCAACATCATATCGGTCATCAGCCACTTCAAAATCATCCAATAGACTGACCTCTTCCGGTCGCTGCCGCCGCCTCCAAGTTAAGCAGGTATTGACGGTGACCCTATAAACCCACGTCGACAGCTTAGCCTGCCCTCGAAATGAGGTAAGGCTTTTATAGATGGCAACAAAAGTTTCCTGGGTTACATCCTCAGCATCCGACACGCCTACCATTCGGTACGCTAGTCGATAGACACGCTCCTGATACATATCCAGAAGCGCATCAAATCCAGAGTTGTCACCATCAAGAATCCGCCGAACCAGAGGTTCGTCTTCCATGTGGCTCTCTTAGTCCTATTTGTTTAGTAGCATACTTGGCGTGAAGTGTTCACGCATAATTGCGAAATTTCCAAAACGATAATACCTGAGTTTTTATCTCTGCGCGAATGGAGTGAACCTGGTTGACAGTTTCGAAGTAAGCAGGTATTCTATATCGTGCTTGGGGATATAGCTCAGCTGGGAGAGCGCTGCAATCGCACTGCAGAGGTCAGGGGTTCGAATCCCCTTATCTCCATTTTATTATATTGCGTAGTGCGTATTACGTATCCCGGATTCTTTCTTATTCTCGAAACTTCCGCCTAGCCTTATGTAGGCTTCTGGGCTGTATCGAAGGGCAGAAAAAGTTAGCAATAGTTTCAGAGGAAGTTTCCACGGGCACAAAAATCCCTCTTAACTACAAAAAAAATGCCACCTATCCGATCTGACTTCTGATTTCTGATCAATAACTTCACATCCGGAAATACGTACTACGCAATACGCACTACGTCCCAATTACCTTAGTAATTGACTCTAGCAGCCCATCATGCCATAATTCATACCGCTTCTCAAAAAGGGCGGTTGGCTCAGCGGTAGAGCGCTTCGTTCACACCGAAGAGGTCACTGGTTCAAATCCAGTACCGCCCATATAAAACAAGCCCCCTGTTCTCCAGGGGGCTTTAATAATTCCAGTTATTTAGTACTATGAACTCCCCTCCTAAGAGCACACCAGACGCCTCTCGATTGGCAATGGCTTGGACGATCTGGGCGTAGGTCATGTTCTTCTTTTGTCCCCGATCTTCATAGATTGCAAGAATGCCCTGATGAGTTGGGTTGGTCTCGTGGAAAGCCCGAAAATGATCGCAGTTACGGGTTAATAGGATTCGGGTCAGTTCCGTAGCAGTATTAATAACTAGCTCGTCCGGTAGTGCGGTTAGACCGGCTTTTCTTAACGTTGAAACAAGTACCTTGGCCTCGGTGTCTTCATCAACAAGTAGTCTTAGGCTCAACGGTCACTCCTTTGACTTCCAAACGCTGGCGCTCCTCATCGGCTTCCATGGCAATTAACGCTTGGTTTGCTTCGCAATAACTTATGGCTTCTTCTATTGCCAGCAGCGGCAGGTCCCAGTTCTCAGCGGCTTCTTCCTTGGTCATGTTGTTGGCAAGCATATCGCGCCACACAGTCGAGGCCAATAACTTTCTCCCTTTGACGTAGAGTTGGCGTCTCCATGGATCGGGGCGCTGAACCAAATAGGTCCACTGGTTGACATGTGAATTTTGAAGCTCTGGAAGTAGAAGTTCAGTCCTATTACCAGCAATATCTACCAACTGAATTAGGAAATTCTCCCGCGCTCTCATTGCTAGCGCCTCGTAGACCTTCACCGCCCGTAAGAAAACTTCCTTTTCACTTGCCATTCCAAGCATAGTCTTGAGCCTGTCAATAAGCGCTTCCTCTTCCGGTGTCACGTTGAAGTTCTGTCTTTTCAATTTGGTAGCCATCGATACCTCCCTCAGTTATGAGTATAATTTGAATATACCATACACATGCGTCATTAGGACTAATAATTTCAAATCATAAGCCAATGGGCTTCCCTCAAAGAGTACTCATCAACACCCTCACCGCCAATGAAACAGCTACGCCTAACGCGCCTATGGCTCATAGGTTGTTTCGGTTCAAAGGAAGTTATTTCGCAAACCAGAAAGCAGCGATTAGCAGACCAGTTATACCGCCCCACGCAAAGGCAGAGAGTATCTTTTCATCACGGCTGAGTTTGAAGCCACGGCGATTGACGATTAGCATAACAAATGCCATCGGTACCAACGCGGGAAGGGCTTGGAGGGGAATATCGAATATGCGCTTATCCCCAAAGTTAAGCACTACCTGAAGATAGGTCATCAGAACAATGCACATGGTGAATAGGGTCATTTTTCGGCGCAGGTCAAATTTGATCAGACACATAAAGAAGAAAGCGAGAAATAGTATATCACCGGGGCCGATGATAGCGAATATTTGCTTGAGAGGGATATAAGCGCTATCTGCAATCCCTACTTGCGGGATAGTCATCGAGACGAGCGGCAACAGGTCGGGGGCTTTTTGCATCGCCTGATTAGCCGGCCCAAGTGGGTTGAGTACCGTAAAAATATCCACTGCCGCTGCGACCGGCGCAACAGGAACCAACAAGTTCGGTTCCCTAATCAAAAACGAGAGCAAAACGCCCGCCGCAACCAACACAAACAGCAATAGTATCTTGTTGAACAATTCCAGTATGAGCTTTTCAACGATTCGTGGGGGAGGTGGCTCATCCATCACTTCCGGCAATATCAGCGCCAACGCAGGCAAG
This sequence comes from bacterium, assembly GCA_037131655.1. Taxonomy (NCBI): domain Bacteria; species bacterium. The sequence continues at coordinate 10,586 of JBAXQP010000031.1, forward strand.
CTGTTGAGATAGAACGGCAATTCGCGTCCATGGTCGATCAATTGATTGGCAATAAAACGGTTAAACGCCAATTCTTCCAGCTTTGTCTGATACTGATTTTCAATCAATATCATCTTTTGCTGCTGCAAGATTATCCCTAAAAGAGGAAGCAGGCATCCAATCATTACGATTAATGCCACCCGCCATCGCCAACGGAACTTGACTAATTGATAAACCAAAACGATGGTAACGCAGGTAAAAAGTGGAGAGAAGATATAAGCCGAAATGCCCCATGCCCAGGTGACAGGAACCTGCAGAAACGGAACAATCGCCCTCAATCCAATATCGGCAAACAACAAAAGCGCGGCAACCCAAAACAAGCCGCCCTGCAGCGACGAGGGCTTATAAGGCTCTACCTGTTCCGTCGGCAAAGTAGTTAAGTTTTTATCCTGAAATTCATCCATTCTATATTCGCTTAAACTTCCTGTCTAAATCATCACTCGTAATTGTAATCGTGACCGGACGGCCATGAGGGCAGAGATAGGGGTTTTCAGTCTCGGCAAGTTGTCTAATCAGGGCTTCCATTTCGGCGATAGTGAGCGAATCTCCTGCTTTCACTGCTTGCTTACATGAAGCTGTAATCCAAACCTGCTCTCTTGCCGCCGGAAGCCTTCGCGCCACTGTCGCATCCACCAATTCATCGATAATATCTTTCAGCAGTTCCTCATAATTCTTCTCGGCGCTTGCCGATGGGACTGCGCGCAGGATAAAAGTGTCAGCCCCAAATGGCTCCAATTCGAAGCCAATCTGATTTAATTCTTCTAACTTCTCCCGAACCATCAAAGCAGCCCTGCGATCCACCTCAAGGGTTACAGGGGTAAGCAATCGCTGAGAATCAACCAGTGTCGCACCTTTGATTCCGCACAATTTCTCGTAAATCACCCGCTCATGCGCCACATGCTGATCGACAATTACAACGCCTTTACTAGTCTCACAAATAATATAGGTATTGCGATATTGGCCGAGAACTCGCAATCCCGGCAACAAGTCCGCAAAAGGCATCGCCCGACCTGCCGGTGATAATTGCTCGACGTTCGGATTAGTCGATTGTTCTACCAATAAGTTGTCTTCAAACGGATTGGGAGCCATAGGTCCAAACGCTCCAATAGCCGCTTGCACATTGCCCGAGTGGAAACTCTGACCGGATGGTCCAACCCACATTGGAGGCATCGGCCGCGGTGTATTTGATAGCGCATCGGGGATCATGCCATGCTTTTTTAGCGCCTCATTAACGGCTTGATGCACAGCGGCAAACACATCCCCCTCACGCGCAAATTTGACCTCGATTTTGGAGGGGTGGACATTCACATCCACCTTAGAGGGGTTCATCTCAATATGAATAAGCGCCACCGGAAATCGTCTTTCTGGTGTGAGCGAACGATAGGCTTCATCCAGTGCAGAAATAAGGGTGCGGGATTTGACAGGGCGGCGATTAACATACCATGCCTGATAAACTCGGTTCGGTCGAGTGATGTGCGGAGGCGAAATAAAACCGGTCACCTTCATTCCATGCGCTTCGGTCTCCAGTGGAGCCAACGAGCGCGCCGTATCTTTGCCCCAAACAGCCGACACTGCCCCAATCGCATCCCCCGCCCCAGGACTGACCAATATCTCCTGATTGCCCTGCTGAAGCCTGAATGAAACCTCGGGATAACCCATCGCATACTTGGCAACCAATTCAACAATATAGGACAACTCGGTCGCAGGCGATTTCATGAACTTTAATCGAGCCGGAGTGTTATAAAAGAGGTCATGAACAGTAAGACTCGTCCCATCAGCCGCCCCAACTTCTGACGACTCGATAATATCCCCACCCTGAACCACGATTTTATGTCCGGCAACTTCGTTCGCAGATTTAGTCACTAGCTCTAGATGAGAAACTGAAGCGATACTGGGCAGTCCTTCACCGCGAAAACCTAAAGTATGAATATCGAAAAGATCATCCGCATGAGCAATTTTTGATGTAGCATGTCGCTGCAAAGCAAGGATTGCATCCTGACCATTCATGCCAAGGCCGTCGTCTACCACCCGAATGAGTTTACGACCACCCAATTCCACCTGGACAACAATCCGTTTAGCGCCTGCATCAAGACTGTTCTCGACCAGTTCCTTCACCACAGAAGCCGGTCGTTCGACAACCTCTCCTGCGGCAATTCGGTTTATTGTGTTGTCATCCAACAAGACGACATGTTTAATCGAGTCCATGAATTCCATTATACTACACGAACGTATACCATGCGGAAGCTGAAAACGGGGGGGATTTGAAGGTGAGAGATTACCCTGCAGGAGGTAAACCCTAAGTTTTTATGCTGCAAAGTTACGGCGCAAATGATCGCCGTAGCGATTAAGAGCGTCGCGAGTTCGGTAGATACGCTCGATTAAGTCGCCCTGATCGAGCTTTAACAGTTGAGTAATTGATGGAGCCACGAACAACGCTTCGAAACCGTCACTCGGCTTCCCTACGCAATTCAGCCCCAACATATCATCAGATGGATGCAGCATCAGGTGAGCGATAAGAAATGGGCGAACGTTTGGATAATTCTTAATCATCCAGTTACGCAAACGTCCGTATTGAGCTTCAAAAGCAGATGTATCTTCAAAACGAGCAGCGATGCACAACACGTCGACCAAGTCCTCGTAGTAACCATAAAATTCAACCAACCGGTCACGTTGAACTGAAAGCGAAACCGGCTCAACTAAACCAAGTCTTTTATAGATACCCGAACGTGCTATTGCATAAAATGCTAACCACCATTCCGCAGCGTCCATGGCTGCAATACGGAAACTGTTTCGAAGATGACGCGCATGATATCCCGCTAGCACGGGGGTGCGCGCGATCCCTCTCATAAGTGAAGCTATCTTTGTCATAATTACGAGCCCCCTTCCTTGGAGTTCTCCAGTTGCTTAACGAAATTAATTCTAAGGTCCTGAATCAGGCTTCGAAGCTCACGCTTCTCATTCTCTTGCAATCGGGTTTCAAGTTTCTCTACAAGCAATGCTGCGCAATCCACTGCAATGCGCGCCTGCTCTAAATCCTGCTCAACTTTTTTCGTATGCGGGTCGGGCATGAGTCCCATAGCCCGCCACGCATAGGAGGAGAACATAGCAATGGAACTGTTCAGAATGTCATACGCATTAAATGAAGGCATAATCGGGGCTTCTTCTTGCGATTCAATATTCTCTTCTTTAGAATCAGAAGCTCCCTGCGGTGCGGCCATTTTTTCGGACTCGTCCACGATATACCACCTCCCTTCTTCTCTATATTTTATCCGAATTTTTACCAGGATACAATACACCGAGAAGACACATTACAATTATTTTTTCCAGAGGGGTTAAATTTAAAATACAAAAGGACGCGTCCAATTTTTGAACACGCCCTTTTCATCGTAAAGGAGCTTTTGCGTACTAATGTTCCTCGCGGTCATTATTAGAAGAAAGAAATGATTGCTTACAATAATCCGCGAGTTTTCGTAGTGCGCTTTCCGCATCCTTGTCTCCCTCATACTGGCTCATTAAGCACAGTGTAAGAAGAGCAAACGCTTCCTCTTGCGATAGTTGCACGCCAACCGGCGGCGCAAGAATAGATGCTGGCAATACGACTCACCTCCTTTGCTACTTGGCACAAGTCATTAGACGACCAAGGAGTGAGAGGGTTTCAATAAGATCAAAGAAAATACCAAAAAGAAACAAACACTACAACGAGCGAAGATTTAAGCATTTAGGTAGTAGTGAGCGAGAAAGAAGAATCTCGGCGGTATCCATTTTCGATACCGCCGAGATGACGACACCATTAAGCAATTCAATCAATCAGACGCTATTTAACGCCGATTTTGAAAATTCGCTTGCCACATGTGGGGCAGGTACCGGTCACAGCGGCCTTGCCATTTTTCAAAGTCGTCGTGGTCGGATTGGTGATCTCACGCTTAGTGCGACATTTTAGGCAGTATCCTTCCATGCCGTCACCTCCTTTATCTAGATTAATATTACTTACTTAGACACGCATGTTAAGAATTCCTGCTTTATTAAAGAAATTTTTTAATAATTTTTATGTTTGCTACAGCTAACCTTGCGTACAAACCGCTTAATCATCAATCTAGAGCTAAAAAAACGAATTATAAG